>CAZZZJ010000045.1:0-13149 GCA_964658355.1 Beijerinckiaceae bacterium | reverse complement strand
GCGCCCCAGGAGAGCTGCGAGCCCTTCGGCCGGTAGGCGTCGGCCGTGCCGGTCATGTTCTCGACATGCGGCTTCTGCCATTCGCGCGGGGTGTAGGCCTCCTCGCTCGGCGGCAGCTCGACGTTGTGGCAGAGCCAGCCGCGCCAGCCGGGCGGAACCTTCGAGGCGTCGGCGTAGCCGTTGTAGACCACCCAGCGGCGCTCCGAGCCGACCGAGCGGTCGATGAGCGCGCCTTGCGCGCGGTAGTACTTGTTGCCGTGGTCGTCGCTGCCGACGAAGTTGCCGCTGCGCGCGGTGTAGAGCGCGAGCGACATCGTCTGCCCGTTCCACCACGTGAAGATGCGCAGCAACGTGTCCTTGAGCGCCATCGCCGTCTCCGAGCCTGCTCGCACGCGCGGCCGGGGCCGGCATGCAGAGCGCGGTTATGATGAGCGGGTGTCCGCAAGTCCAGAACCAAGTCGGAAACCGGACCGAAGCCCCGGCATGCGCGGCGGCATCCCGCAGGTGTCGCCCGCCTGCCACGCCGGCGCGGCATCGCGGACCCTGTAGACTCCGGCCGCTCCGCTGCATTGTGGATGCAAAAATTTTCCGCGCGAAATCCCGAAGGCGGAAACAGCACTTACGGCCGCCTGCAACTTATCCACAACCTTGCGTGCAAGACCACAACATCTAGCGGGGAACAAGGCGGCCGCACACCACTTGTTGACGTGAAGGCCGGGCCGGCGTTAATGTCCGGGTCATGGTTCGGGAGCGCCGATCCGTTCGATCCGTGCGCGACCAGCCACCTTCTTACCAACGTCGGCCGATCCGGGCAGCGTCCATCCAGGCGCCCGGATTCGGCTCTTCAGATCTCCGGATTCAGCTCCGGGGCGCCTTTGCGCCTCGTCGGGAGAGGTGTGTCTCATGCGGTTCGAGCGTCGTTACACCACGTCCGGTTCCTCGCCTTATGCGGCGATCCCATTCCGCAAGGCGCTGTCGGAGATCCGCAACCCGGACGGCTCGACCGTCTTCCGCCTCGACGGCATCTCGGTGCCGGAGAGCTGGAGCCAGGTCGCGAGCGACGTGCTGGCTCAGAAGTATTTCCGCAAGGCCGGCGTCCCGGCCCGCCTGAAGAAGGTGGAGGAGAACGACGTTCCCTCGTTCCTGTGGCGCTCGGTGCCCGACGAGGCGGCGCTCAGCGAGCTGCCGGAGGATCAGCGCTCCGGCTCCGAGACCTCCGCGACCCAGGTGTTCGATCGCTTGGCCGGCTGCTGGACCTACTGGGGCTGGAAGGGCGGCTACTTCACCAGCGAAGCGGATGCCTCCGCCTTCCTCGACGAGCTGCGCTACATGCTCGCCAAGCAGATGGTCGCGCCGAACTCGCCGCAATGGTTCAACACCGGCCTGCACTGGGCCTACGGCATCGACGGCCCGAGCCAGGGGCACTACTACGTCGACTACAAGACCGGCGAACTGACGAAGTCGGCTACCGCCTACGAGCATCCGCAGCCGCATGCCTGCTTCATCCAGTCGGTGCAGGACGACCTCGTCAACGAGGGCGGAATCATGGATCTGTGGGTCCGCGAGGCGCGCCTGTTCAAGTACGGCTCCGGCACCGGCTCGAACTTCTCGCTGCTGCGCGGCGAGAACGAGAAGCTCGGCGGCGGCGGCAAGTCTTCGGGGTTGATGAGCTTCCTCAAGATCGGCGACCGGGCGGCGGGCGCGATCAAGTCCGGCGGCACGACGCGGCGCGCGGCCAAGATGGTCATCGTCGACATCGACCATCCGGACATCGAGGCCTTCATCGACTGGAAGGTGAAGGAGGAGCAGAAGGTCGCCGCGCTGGTGACCGGCTCCAAGGTCGTCTCCAAGCATCTCACCGCGGTGATGAAGGCCTGCACCCAGTGCGAGGCCGAGGGCGATGCCTGCTTCGACCCCGAGCGCAACCCGGCGCTGAAGCGCGAGATCAAGGCCGCCCGCAAGGCGATGGTGCCCGACGCTTACACCAAGCGCGTGGTGCAGTTCGCGAAGCAGGGCTTCACCAAGATCGACTTCCCCGTCTACGACACCGATTGGGACTCCGAGGCCTACCTCACGGTGGCCGGCCAGAACTCCAACAACTCCGTGTCGCTGACCGACGACTTCCTCCGTGCGGTCGAGGCGGATGGCGAGTGGCTGCTGAAGGACCGCAACTCGGCGAAGACGAAGTCGGTGGGCGCGCGCCACCTCTGGGAGAAGATCGGCGAGGCGGCCTGGGCCTCGGCCGACCCTGGTCTGCACTTCAACACCACGATGAACGACTGGCACACCTGCCCGACCGGCGGGCGGATCCGGGCCTCGAACCCGTGCTCGGAGTACATGTTCCTCGACGACACCGCCTGCAATCTGGCCTCGGCCAACCTGCTGACGATGTACGATCGCGACACCAAGCGCTTCGATGTGGAGGCGTTCGAGCATCTCAACCGCCTCTGGACGGTGGTGCTCGAGATCTCGGTGACGATGGCGCAGTTCCCGTCGAAGGAAATCGCCGAGCTGTCCTACAAGTACCGCACCCTGGGACTCGGCTACGCCAATATCGGCGGCCTGCTGATGACCATGGGCCTCGGTTACGATTCCGATCAGGGCCGGGCCCTGGCCGGCGCGCTCACCGCGATCATGACCGGCGTGTCCTACGCCACCTCGGCCGAGATGGCCTCCGAGCTCGGTCCGTTCCCGGGCTACGAGGACAATGCGGATGCCATGCTCAAGGTGATCCGCAACCACCGCCGCGCCGCGCTCGGCGAGGCGGAGGGCTACGAGTTCCTCTCGATCAATCCGGTGCCGCTCGACATCGCCAACATCCCGCAGGGCGATCTCGCAGCCCACGCAAAGGCCGCCTGGGACAACGCCCTGCGGCTCGGCGAGGAGCACGGGTTCCGCAATGCCCAGGCGACGGTGATCGCGCCCACCGGCACGATCGGCCTCGTGATGGATTGCGACACCACCGGCATCGAGCCCGACTTCGCCCTGGTGAAGTTCAAGAAGCTCGCCGGCGGCGGCTACTTCAAGATCATCAACCAGGCCGCGCCCGACGCCCTGCGGGCGCTCGGCTACCGCGAGGCTGAGATCGCCAAGATCGAGGCCTACGCCGTCGGCCACGGCTCGATGGGCCAGGCGCCGGCGATCAACCCCGGCAGCTTGCGCGCCAAGGGCTTCACCGACGACAAGATCGCGGCGATCGAGGCGGGCTTGAAGTCGGCCTTCGACATCAAGTTCGTGTTCAACCGCTGGACGCTGGGCGACGCCTTCCTCACCGACACCCTGAAGGTGCCGGCCGAGAAGCTGTCCGACCCGACCTTCGAGCTGCTGCCGTTCCTCGGTTTCTCGCGCAAGGACGTCGAGGCCGCCAACACCCACATCTGCGGAGCGATGACCCTCGAGGGGGCCCCCTTCCTCAAGCAGGAGCACTACGCGGTGTTCGACTGCGCCAACCCGTGCGGGCGGATCGGCAAGCGCTACCTCTCGGTCGACAGCCACATCCGCATGATGGCGGCGGCGCAGCCCTTCATCTCGGGGGCGATCTCCAAGACCATCAACATGCCCAACGACGCGACGGTGGAGGATTGCAAGGCGGCCTACACCTTGTCCTGGCGCCTGGCGCTCAAGGCCAACGCGCTCTACCGCGACGGCTCCAAGCTGTCGCAGCCGCTGAACTCGGCCCTGATCCAGGACGAGGACGACGAGGAGGACATGGTCGAGGCGCTGGTCCAGGCGCCGGCCGCCGCCAAGGCGACGCAACTCGCCGAACGGATCGTCGAGCGGGTGATCGAGCGGGTCGAGCGCATCCGCTCGCGCGAGAAGCTGCCCCACCGGCGCAAGGGCTACACCCAGAAGGCGGTGGTGGGCGGCCACAAAGTGTACCTGCGCACCGGCGAGTACGACGACGGCCGCATCGGCGAGATCTTCATCGACATGCACAAGGAGGGCGCCGCCTTCCGCAGCCTGATGAACAACTTCGCCATCGCGATCTCGCTCGGCCTGCAATACGGCGTGCCGCTGGAGGAATACGTCGAGGCCTTCACCTTCACTCGCTTCGAACCGGCGGGCTTCGTGCAGGGCAACGACGCGATCAAGAACGCCACCTCGATCCTCGACTACGTGTTCCGCGAGCTGGCGATCTCGTACCTCGCCCGCATGGACCTCGCCCATGTCGACCCCTCCGAGATCGGCTCGACCGTGCTCGGCGGCGGCGAGGGCGACACCACCCGCGATCCGGGCAAGGTTCAGCAGACGGCCGCCAGCGTCGTCTCGCGTGGGCTTCTGCGCGGCTCGGCCGACCGGCTGACCCTGATCCAGGGCGGTCCGTCCGGCGCCACGGTCGGCGTCGGCGCCGGCCATGCCGGCCAGACGGCGCCGGCCGGGGGCGTGGTGCATGCCATGCACGGGGCGACCGCGCTGAAGGCGGAGCCGATGTTCGCCGGTCATGCCGAGACGTCGATCGAGGCCCTACCCTTCGCCAGGCCCGAGCGCAGCGTCGCCGACCGGCGCGCCGAGGCCAAGATGAAGGGCTATGTCGGCGAGGCCTGCCCGGAATGCGCGAACTTCACGCTGGTCCGCAACGGGACCTGCCTGAAGTGCGACACCTGCGGAAGTACAACGGGGTGCTCCTGATTGTTCCGACTGCGTTGTTGTTGTAGCGCGAGTCAAGTACGGGGCGGATATACCTAAAAGTCAGTCGCGGTCGAAAGGCATTATTTGCTGGAACTGCGATGGGGACATATCCGCATGCTAGCCGGTGAGTTGGGTTCACACCGGGACAGCAGTCTAACGGCGCTACGTCATATGGGGTTGACGGACCTGTCCGGAGCCACGACCGCCACAGCGGAACGGGTGGATCGGCGGTGCGAGACCAACCACCTTTGACGTAGCGCCCAATGTCAAAACCTGGATCGCCCTAATCCCGATCCAAATGCTCTTCAATGATCAGCGGCGAGAGGGTCGGCATCTCGCGATATGGCCCCCGACCGTCGGAGGGAACGCTGACCGCCGCGTCACCCTCACGAAAACGGGCATCGCCGTTGCCATCGAGCCCACGTCAGTATAGCTCGGCCTAGTCATGCCGAAGCGCCCCGGCCGGTGCGACAAGGCGGTGGTCCGCGACGAAGCTTGGCGCGTCAAGTGTCGCGAGGCGCACGCGGTTGAGGCAATGCTGCTCGAAACGCGTTCTCGGGTCCCCATGGCCAACCGGGAGGAGGTTGGCCTTCTCGCCAGTAAGGAAGACGAAGGCCGCCTCCATGCGGGAGAACAACTCCGGATGGTGCGCGAAGCGGAAGGCCTCCCGCACCGTTTCGCGCAGCGCAAAGCTATGCGCCCACCCCCAACGCCGAACGACCCGACCCCAGTTGCCCGGCAGGATGGTCGACCCCGCCCCAAGCGGTTGACCCGCAAGATGGAAGAACGACGGCTGTGTGCTCATCCCGACGTTCTATCCGTCATGGTAGGTGCGGCGTACTCGACGTGTTTTCAGAGCCCGGGCCTAACCTGCAGGTGGCCTTGACGGGCTTAGCTGTGAGACCCGCGCCAGGAGGCTCAGCACAAGCACGCTTCGCTCCGCGGTCCCGACCTGAAAGCGGCACAGGTCGGCCTCGTCGAGGGAGTAGGCCTTCTGCACAACCCTGGGGTCGCTACCCCTAGGTGTTTGGTTGCGGAACGTCGTTGCTCGAGTGACCCTTGAAGGCGTTCGTGCGCCGGATACAGCCGACGACCGTCCGCGGATCGCGGCGCCCGGACTGATTCCATGATTCAGGCGAGGTCGCCGCCGCGTTCTGCTGCCGAAGTGATGTAGCCGGCGCGCAGCGAATGCGCCCCGAACGTCGAGGCGTCGAGCCCGGCCGCGGTGCAGTACCGCTTGATGATGTCGGCGACAGCGTGAGTGGTTAACCGCCCCTTCGCAAGGACCGGCAAGCAGGACAGCACGGAAAGCGGCTTATTCAGACAATCTTAGTTGGTCACGCTTACTCACGGCCCGTGACAGACCGATCTGGATGCTCTCGGGGGAGCCAGCACTGATCAGATGTTATCTGCAGCTTGTACTGATCTACTGGAAGGCGTGACGCTTATGATTCATCAGCTCGTCTACTACAGCCGCAACACCGTACAGGGCGATGGTCGCGCTATGCTGACCAACATGCGTGAGATCCTCGCTGCCTCCCAGCGCAATAACAGCCGTGACGGAGTCACGGGCTTTCTGATTTTCGATAAGACTTGGTTCGTGCAGATACTTGAAGGTGAACGCGCAAAGGTGACGGAAACCTATAACCGTATCGCCAAGGACACGCGGCACTCGACTGCGACGATCCTCAACGTGCGCGATGTGCAGGCGCGGCTGTTCCCGAACTGGACCATGGGGGGCGCTATGCGCACGCCCGAGGTGCAGGAGGTTTATCTGCAGCATGGGTTTGGCGGCCCGCTGGAGCCTTCCCGTCTGAAGTCCGATCAGATCATCCGGCTGGCCCTTGACCTGCAAGCCTTTGAAGTAGATCGGCGTCAGGGTCAGCGCCTCGCCAGCTGAATGCGCGCGGGTCCTGGATCACTCAGCTCCAGGATCCGACGCTTCATTGGCCAGATCGCCGCCGAGGCGTCGAGAGTTGACCCAATGATCCTCGCAGAAACCCGCTCCCCGCATGATCCTTGAAGGCGTTCGCCCTTCGAACGTAGCCAAGTTCGGTCCGCGGGTCTCGGTGGCCCGACACCTCCATGATGCGCGCGAGGTCGGCCCCGCGCTCGGCTGGGGTGTCGCGAACGCGATCACGCCGGCGTTTACCCCGCGTAGACCATAGAGCCCGCATGGCACCTCCCGTTTCGGAGGCCACCCCCATGATCCTGTCCGCCATCGCCGCGAAGCCGAAGCAGCGTGCCAAGGCCGACTTCAAGAGCCGGCACGACGCGGCCGCGCTCATCGTGCAGGCCGTCTCTTGGTACCTGCGCTACCCGCTCAGCTATCGCGACATCGAGGAGCTGTTCCTGGAACGCGGCCTGGAGGTGGACCACTCTACCCTGAACCGCTGGGTCCTGGCCTACGCGCCGCTGATCGAGAAGCGGCTACGCCAGTTTCGCAAGCCGCATTGCGGCTCGGTCCGGATCGACGAAACGTACGTCAAGGTCTGCGGCGAGTGGCGCTACCTCTACCGAGCCATCGACAAGCACGGCGAGGCGGTCGACTTCCTGCTGACCGCCCGGCGCGACCTCGATGCGGCCAAGCGCTTCTTCCGTACGATGCTGGCGGGTCGGCCGCTTCTCGCCCCGGACCGCATCGGCATGGATGGCGCCGGCACCTACCTGCCGGCCATCATCGAGAGCCGCAAGGCGGGTCTACTCCCCCACACGCCGATCCACCACGTGACCACGCACCTGCAGCAGGGCATCGAGAGCGACCACTTCCGCATGAAGCGGCCCATGCCGCGGGTGGGCAGCTTCCGTTCGTTCAACACGGCACGCCGCACGATCTGCGGCTTCGAGCCCATGCTGTGGCTGCGCAAGGGCTTCGGCTTTGCCGGCGCGTGGACCGTGCGCGAGCAGAACCGCTTGCTCGCGGTCGGCTTCGGCCTTCAAAAGGTTACCGAAATCTGAAGCCGAGGGGGTTCTCGCCTTTCCTGCGGCCCACGGCACGGCTTGCGACAGGCCTCGAGCAATTCCTCACCGGTAACTCGTCCTCGGACGCGGACGAGTGCCTCCGCCTGTGGTTCAGGATCAAGACGGACGAGAGGCGACGGCAAGCGCTAGAAGCCCTGCGAGTCATTGCAGAGCCTGAGCAGACGTAGCGGCTTCTGAAGAGGCTATTGTGGCGCGACGCTGACACAGTCAGTTGCGCCGTCTCGCTGATGGCGCAGGGGTCTGGATGAGCGACGAGACGGCGGCGCTGATCCTGGCGCTCTCCACCGAGAATGCGGAACTGCGCGCTCAGCTCGCAGAAGCACAGGAACTCCTGATCGAGACCGCCGTCGATGCCGGCGAGATGCATGCCGAGGTCGAGGCGCTACGGGCGCAGATCGCAGCCCTCCAGGCAGACCGGGCCGCTTCAGGTCGTCTTGTGGCAGGGTAGACGCGGCGGAACGGTGGTGCTCACCACTATAGCTCTGGGCGACATGTGTTTCACTTCGCGGGCCGCCGAGTGCCAATCCGGCACGAGCACCGTTTCTTCTACCCGATCGCCTGGCCCCAGCTCACGCACGAGATCCGGTTCGTCCGCGCTAAGGGCCGTTGCGAGCAGTGCGGGCTTCCGCACGGCCGGATCGTGCTGCATCTCGGGGATGCCCGGTGGTGGGATGCGGACGCCGGGCGCTGGCGCAACCACGACGGCCGGCAGCTCGCGACGCAACCGGCCGCTGCGGAGATCGCCGGTGCGATCCGCCGGACCCGCGTTTACCTGGCGACGGCGCACCGGAACCACGATACGAGCGTCAATGCGGACGCCCACCTCGCGGCATGGTGCCAGCGCTGCCACATCCTGCAAGACGGCCCTGAGCATCGCCGGAGACGGCGGGCGACCCTGATGCGGCGCCCGAGCGGTCGGGGATTTGTTCGCCGGCGCCTACGGGGCGTTCTGAGGCTCGATCGCGACGCCGGGACAGCCTGACACGTTGCCGCGTCGGCGGAACAAATGATGCGGCGCACTCCATATCTATCGCAGTGCACGCAAGAGGCGGTTCGACCGCTTTGCGCGATGGAGAGCCGCCAATGTCGAACTACAACGACCGCACGACCGCTCGCATCCCGCTCGTGCCCGAGCCGATCGCAGCTCAGTACGAGAACGTGGTGGCGCGGCTACCGCAGGTTCGAGCACCAAAGCGCCGCCCGACGGCCGATCGAGACCTTCCGGCGGTCGGATCGTTCAACGGGTAGGCCAAGATCCCATGGCCGGGATCAAGGTTTAACGAGCCTTCGCGATCCGTATCCCGGCCATGTGCCCGTCGACGCGTAGCCCGCGACGGCGGCAAGCTTCCCCGCTACGCGCGCAATCAATGGCGGACGGCATCGCATCCATGGCCGACGTTCGCCTTCATGGATCTGTCCGACCTCGAGTTCTGGAGCTTCCTCGCGGTCGCGGTACCGATCCTGCTCATGCCGGTCGGGATCGCATGGTGGAAAGGGAGTCGAATTGGTCCCGTCGCCCTCCTAAGCCTCGTGTTCTGGCCGGGGGCGCTCATCCTGGCGCTGCGGTTACGTTCGCATCGCCTGCGGGGCCCTCGGAAGCCGAGAGACCAGAGCGCAATCAGTCGCGGAGATGGTGAAGTGCCGCCGCCCTTTCCATGACGCGGGTGAGCACGCCATCTCGGAAGCGCTGGTGTAAGCGCTCGGTGAAGGGCCTTCTGGGTCAGGCGGCCTGATCGAGCGCCGTAAACGGTACCCAATTCCACGGCAGCAGGTCGCCTTGGCGTCGGGCCGGATACTCGGCGATGCGGGCGAGGACGTCCCGCAGGTAGGCCTCGGTATCGAGGCCGTTCAGCTTGGCCGTCTCAATGAGGGTGGGTCAGCATGTTGCGGAACGCCTAGGCCAGATCCGAGGGACCGGAGAGCTACGGCAGGATCGTCTCGGCCCAAGTCTTCAAGGCGTCGGCCAGCGGGCGACTGGCCGGCGATCTCGCGTTCGACCGCGTCGAGGCGCCGATGCGCTCCAGCGCCTCCCCGGCGATGGCCGAGCCGGTCTTGGCATGCACGTCGAAGAACTTGCGCCGCGTGTGGGCCCAGCAGGCCGCCTCGATCAGCGCACCACGGGTGCGCCCGCCCTCGTAGCGGCGATTGAGGCCGGCATAGCCGTCGGCGTGCAGCACGCCCTTGAACCCGGCCCGATGCGCCAGCGGCCGTTCGCCTCTGCGGTCGGGGGAGGCCAGGAACACGGCGGCCGGCGGACGCACGCCGCCATGGGACCACTCGTCGCGCACATAGACCCAGAGCCGTCCGGTCTTCGTCCGGCCCAAGCTTGGCGCCAGCACCGGGACGGGGGTGTCGCCACTGTCGAGGACGTCCGAGCCCGTCAGGACGTCGTGGCGGAGCAGGTCGACCAGCGGCGAGAGGGCGGCGGCCGTCGCGCCCACCCAGCCCGACAGGGTCGAGGTGGCCAGGTCCACGCCGTCCCGGGCATAGATCTCGGCCTGGCGGTAAAGCGGCAGGTGGTCGTCGAACTTGGCCACCGCGATATGGGCCAGCAGCCCGGCTCCGGCGCGCCCACGGGCAAGGGCGTGATGCGGGGCGGGCACCTGCAACATCCCCTTGCGGGATCGGCACGCGAACGCCTCGCGCACGTGCCGGACCACCTTGAAGCGGCCGGGCACGTCATCGAGGGTCTCCGTCACGTCCTCGCCGATCCGGCGCAGGGTCCCAATGCAGGTCCGTGCGCACCGGGGTACGCCAGTCGATGCCCTCCAGCAGCATGGCGAGCTGCGCCGGCGTCAGCGCGGCCCCTGCCCTCGCCGGCCAGACGAAGCGGCCCTTCTCCAGGCGCCTGGCAAAGAGGCCCTGGCCATCCCACCACAGCACCTTGATCAGATGCCCCTGCCGACCGCGGAAGACGAAGGCGTGTCCCGAGAACGGGTCCCGCGCGAGGTGGTCCTGCACGAGGCTGGCCAGGCCGTCGAAGCCCTTGCGCATGTCGGTGTGGCCGGTCGCCAGCCAGACCCGCGAGCCGGAGGGGACCGGGATCATCGTCCCAGCAGCGCCGCGATCACGCTGTGCAGGAGGGCGACCTCAGCGACCGCCTCGGCGCGCACACGATGACCGCCGGCCAGCTCGATCTCGATGGCGCCGGGACGGAGCGGCTCGTCCCGGACGCTGGAGGGTGGAGCAGGCAGCGCAAGCGGGATGAAGCTTGGGCGGGACGCCGCCGTCGGTGCAGGCGCTCCGGCCCGCAGGGCACGTCGCCAGCGGAGCAGCAGGCTCGAACGAAGCCCGTGCCGACGTGCCACCTCGGAGGCCGTGATCGTCGGATCGTCCGCCGCGGCGAGGATCACGTGCTTCCGCTCGGGCGACCAAGTCCGTCGCGTTCCCGCAACGACGATGTGAGGAGCATTCGTCATAGGTCCAGACACAGGGCCGATACAGCACCACCGCGCGCCATCACCTGTATCCAGACCCAAGCCCTATCCCCGCAAGGCAGCCGTCACCGAGCGCTAACCCATCCTCAACATGAATCGTCCCTTCGCATCGTAGCCCTCGACGTGCCACGCCGACCAATCGATCCGATCGTTCTCGGCCCGCATCGAGGACCGGGCGACGCTGGAGCAGGCGGTGTCCGCGCATGCGACGCGGCTCGGGGAGAAGCTCCGGCGCGAGGGGCTCGGCACGAACCACGTCTCGGTGTTCTACCATACGAGCGAGCACGACCGGGGCGCGCCGATGCGCTCGGTCTCCACGACCGTGACGCTGCCGGAGGCGACGAACGAGACGCTGGTGCTGATCAGGGCCGCGCGCCTCGGCGTCGCGAGGACCTGGCGCGAGCCTGGCGCCCGGCCGTGGCGGTTCAGCAAGGCCGGGGTCATCACCACCGACCTGATGTCGCTCGACGCCAGCCCCCGCGCCCCGATCGGCCAGTTCGACCATGAGCGCTCCGGCCCGCTGATGGCGGCGAGCGACGCTGCAACGCCCGCTTCGGGCGTGGCAGCGTCGTCCCGGCACACGCCGGCCTCGTGGAGAAGCGGATGTGGAGCACGAAGTTCGAGATGCGGACGCCGCGCTACACCACGCAGGTGTCAGAACTGCCCGTCGCGGTGGCGGGCTGATGGAGCGCCTGTGCGATGTCCACGGGGGCCGATTGGTTGTGGAGTGGCCGCCGTGCGTGCGGAGGGGCATTTACGATCTGGACCGCCTCCGCAAGCGGTTCGGCGACCATGCCGACCGCTATGACGTGTACCTGCGCCTGACCAGACGTGCCGCCACCAGCGCGCCGTCGGGATGCCGCAGCCGAACCAGTACGGTCGGACCTGCCGCGCCGCGATCGGCATCGAGGGGGGCGACGGGCGTGCCGGCTTGCCGTTTTCGGACCTGACACGACCCAGATGACGAAGTCAGCGATCGCAGGCGCCTAAGGAACACCCCCATCGAACTGTCGGTTGAAGCGGCAGATCCTGGGAGTAAAACGCATGGTCGACGTTGCGCAGATCAAAGAGCACGCCGAGGTGGTCGGTTCGGACGGAGCCCACGTCGGCACGGTCGATCATGTCGACCACGGCGAGATCAAGCTGACGAAGAAGGACCCGGCAGCCGGTGGCCTGCACCACTTCATCCCGGTCGACTTCGTCCAGGCGGTCGAAGGAAACACCGTGCGCCTCGATCGGCCGGCAGAAGAAGTGAAGCGCGAATGGTCGACCTCCTGAGGCGGTAGCCGCCGCATCGTCTTTTCTCACCAGGGCACGGTCGCACCGGCATGGTCGAGGAACATACAACCTCGCTGCCCAAGACGGCTCTCCAGCACCGCGACGATGCCGCGAGCACTGGTTTCGACGTCGAGGGTGGCACGCCGGCCGCCGAGATCCGTACGCACCCAGCCCGGGTGCATCAGCACGACACCCCACTCCGCCTTCCCGTGTTGACCCGCGAACGAGCGTGCCAGGGTGTTGAGCGCCGCCTTGCTCGCTCGGTAGCTGCTCCAACCACCGCCGCGATTCAGGGACACCGAGCCGAGCTTCGATGTCATCAGAACGACCAGACCGCCAGGCGCGACGCGTTTGTGGAAGGCCTCGGCAAAACGAATCGGGCTGAGGGCGTTGGTCTGGAACACCGCGACCGCTACTTCTCGCGGCATGGAGGCGGCCGGCGTGCCAGCTTGCGTCGCTACCCCTGCCACGATGAATACGATGTCGAAGTCCGGTACCTCCGCGAGGCTCGCTCGCAAGGCCGACACTGCTGCATCGTCATCGATATCCACGCCTACCTCGATCCGAAGGCGGCTGGTCGCTGTGAGATCGGACAGTGCCGCCGAAGACCGACGCACGGTGGCCGTGACGTCCCAGCCGCGCTCGAGGAACCGGGCAACCAAGCCAAGGCCGAGCCCATGGGAAGCGCCGACCACCAACACCCTGCGCGCAGTCATGCAGCCCTTACCTCGTCGAGCGGCGAGGAGGCTGGCGAGCCTGGTCGCATACGTCCCCGGCGATCTCCGCGCGTACTATCGATCGGCACGCAGGCCCTTGATGAAAC
>CAZZZJ010000044.1:0-13351 GCA_964658355.1 Beijerinckiaceae bacterium | reverse complement strand
ACCTCGTCGAGGGAGGTGAGCCCGAGGCTCGCCTTCTCGATCCCGTCGTCGAGCATCGTGGTCATGCCAACCGCGCGCGCCGCCTGGAGCAGCACCCGCGGATCGGGCTGGCCGCGGATCAGATCTCGCAGATCGTCGCCGACGGCCAGTGTTTCGAACACCCCGATGCGCCCGCGATAGCCGCTCTCGTTGCAATAGGCGCAACCGGTCGCGGCGTGAAAGTTGCTGCTCGTCGCCTCGGGGCCGCCGCGCCGGGCGCGCAGGTCGCGGGCGACGATGAAGCCCTTCGGATCGGGCACCCGGCAGCGCTCGCACAGGCGGCGAACCAGCCGCTGGCCGATTACCCCGCGCAGGCTCGACGCGATGAGATACGGCTCAACGCCCATGTCGACGAGGCGCACCACCGCGTCGACCGCACTGTTGGTGTGCAACGTCGTCAACACGAGGTGACCGGTGAGCGCGGCCTGGATACCGATCGCCGCGGTCTCGCGGTCTCGCATTTCGCCGACCATGATCACGTCGGGGTCGTGGCGCAGGAACGAGCGCAAAGCCGTGGCAAAGGTCAGGCCGATCGCCGGCTTGATCTGGGTTTGGTGGATGCCGGGGAGCTGGTACTCCACCGGGTCCTCCACAGTGACGATTTTGCGAGCCGGATCGTTCAGCATCGAGATCGCGGTGGCGAGCGTCGTGGTCTTGCCGCTGCCGGTGGGGCCTGTGACGATGATGATGCCGTGCGGCTCGGCGAGCAGCCTGACCACCGCGTCGCGGTCGCGATCGGACAGGCCGACGCGCTTGAAGTCGAGCAGCCGCGTATCCTTCAGCAGGATGCGCAGAACCGCCGTCTCGCCGTAGAGCGTTGGCATGATCGCAACGCGCAGATCCGCCTCGGTGTTGCCGACCTTGACGTTGGTGCGCCCGTCCTGCGGCAGGCGGCGCTCGGCGATGTCGAGGCCGGCGAGGATCTTCACCCGCGAGATCACCGCAGCCGCCATGTGGCGCGGCATGGTCTGCTGCGCCCGCAGGTGCCCGTCGACGCGGAAACGGACCTTCAGCTCCTCGCGTCCGGTCTCGATGTGGATGTCGGTGGCGCCCGCCTGGATCGCCCGCTCCAGAAGGCTATCGATGACGCGCACGATCGGCGCGCCCCGGGCGAGATCCTGGAGCGTCTCAATATCGTCGGAGAGGGCGTAGTCGGCCGCGGTTTCGCTCTCGGCCACGTCGCGCGGCGCATCGACGGGGCGGCTGCGCTCGAATAGGTCCTCGATCTCCTCGAACGATAGCACCACCAGCGGCACCGGTCCCCCGAGCGCGAGTGCGACCGCACGGATCGGCTCGAGATGCCCGGGATCGGCGGTGACCAGCAGCGTCCGCCCGTCGCGCACGACCGGATAAAGGTAGGCTTCGCGTAGAAAGTCGCGGGAAAGGTCGTTCAGCGCGTGAGGCAGGAGGACGATCGCGTCGCGGTCGGCCCGCGGGACGCCATGGAAAGCGGCGACCGCATCGGCGAGATCGACCGCCGAGACCGCTCCGCCCCGCCAAATCGCCTCGGCCGCGCCGCCATTGACGCGCGCCGGTGCTGGCACCGTCGCAAGCCCGCGCCGCCGCCGGAGGAACTCCGCAAGCGTCTCGCCCTGGATGGCGGGCGTATCGGCGTTAGTCTGCATGCATCGCCTTCCGATCCCGCCGAACTCGATCGAGATGAGACTACATGCATTGTCAGGCCCGCGATCGAGCCGAAACCCGATTTTTCGGCAAAACCGCTGGCTGTGCCAGGTTAGCGACATCGAAGATGAAATATCCTGGCCGGCTGCGCCAGACAGGAAGTGAGCGCACCCTCGTGGCTCGACGGCCTCCTCCAACAGGGTTACGGGTCATTCGCCGCTGCCATACCCAACAGGTCCTCGGCGGATCCGTTTCGGCGCAATACGCGCCATCCAGATACCGTCCGCGCTTCGAAGGATGCGGACGAGATCGGCGGATCGAATCGTGCCGTGTAGCGATGCGATCGTATCAAAGGACAACGGATGACCGCGTCGGTTGATCAAGACGGCCTCTCCCCCTGTGGCGATGGTCGCGTCTTTCGCCTCGGTCCCGATTGGGCCCTGTGCAGCTTTCTTCTGCCGACGTCGATGCCAATCCCGCTCGGAGTGATCGAGCCCGCCGGCATGGTGCTCGAGACTTGGGCGTTCGCCAACATGACGGCGCGGGCGAGCCGACCGACCTGCCTGCTTCTGGTGCGAGCGCAGGTCGCGGAGGCTCGTATCGCGTTGGAGCGCGGGACACGGTTCGTCGTCGCCACGCATTTCCACGTGGTCGCCGTCACGACCGGGCCGGCCGAGCCGGCGGAAGATCTGCCACCGGTCGATCGTGCCGTGATGGCGCGGGCCGTTCTGTCGGCGATGACGCCTCGGAACGCTGTGGCGCTCGCAGATCCGATCACCCTGCTTGCGCCGGCGCTACGTGCCATTTCGGTGTCGAAGGACGGGCCCGAGGTCACGGTCGCGGCGGATCGTTCCTCGGCCTGCACCGTCTCGGGCACGGATTTGCCGAATTATGTCCTGTTCGATTCAAACGCCGGACTTCGCTGTACCCGCGTCGCGACGGCGCGGTTGGCCTTCTCGCCGACGCCGCGGATGGATCTCGACCTCGAACCGCTCTGGGGGCCGGAGACCGGGCCGCCTGACCGAACCTTCCTCGTCGCTGACGGATGCTTCACTGCGGCGCGCGTCCGCGCGATGACGGCGTGAGAGCCGAGCCCCCCAAAGCCGGCCCGGTGCCGGCGGCCACGATCCTCGTCGTCGCGCCGATGCCAGCAGCGCCCGCCAGCGCCGGCAACCGGAAGCGCCTCGCACTGACCTGCTCGGCGCTGCAGCGGGCGGGCTTTGCGATCGATTTCGCCTATTTCGCCCACGAGGATCAGGTCTACCGCCGCTTCGGCCAGCACCCGCCGACCGATCTCGCAGCGATGCAGGTGGACTTCCAGCGCACGTTCTTGATCGAGGCGCACGACACGATTCCGCTGAAGACGCGCTCCCCCGCTTTCGGGATCGACGAATGGGGCTCGGCGGCTCTCGACCGGTTCGTGGCGTGGTATGTGGGCGAACACCCCGACACTGTGGCGGTCCTCGTCAACTACGTGTTCCTGTCGCGCTGCCTCGAGCACGCGCCGGGCATGCTCAAGCTCATCGACACCCACGACCGCTTCGCCGACCGGCAGCTGCAGTACCGTCCGTTCCGGGCCGAGGCGAACTTCTACTACACCGATCGCGCGAGCGAGGCGGCGGCGCTCGACCGCGCCGACGTAGTTCTGGCGATCCAGTCGGAGGAGGCAGCCTATTTCGCCGCGGCGACGGACCGCCGGGTGCTGCTGCTGCCGCCGGTGTTTCCGGTCCGTGCCCCCTTCTCGGCGCCGGGCGCGATCGCACGGATCGGCTTCGTCGGGCACGGAAACGATCCCAACCTGTTCTCGATCGGCAAGTTCGCTCACGCATGGGCGGCGGGCTGGACGCCGGACAGACCGGAACTGCGGATCGCTGGCGAGATCTGCAACGCGCTCGGTGGCCTCGACCTGCCGGGCGTGACGCTGCTCGGCTACGTCGACGATCTCGGAGCGTTCTATGCCGAGACCGACGTAATCGTGGCGCCGATGCTGATGGGCAGCGGCCTCAAGATGAAGGTCGCCGAGGCTCTATCCTACGGCGTGCCGGTTGTCGGCACCGCGATTGGATTCGAGGGGTTCGGCGCCGATGCGTCGGCCCATCGTTGCGCGGACGTCGCCGCGGTCAAGGCGGCGATCCTGGCGCTGCGTTCGGATCCCGCCGGGCTCGCAGCGTTGACGCAGGCTTGCGCCACACTGTTTGCGCGCTTCAACGCGATCTCGCAGCAGGCCGAGGCCGAACTCGCCGACGTGATCCACGCCGCGAGCCGCAGGCGACCCGTTGCCGTCGCGCCGCCCGCCGCAATCGTCGAGCCGATGGCGCAGTCTTGGCCGATCGGTGTCCACTCGGCGAACTCCGCGCTTCAGGACGATCCGGCTTTCGGACGGCTGCTGGCGACCGAGCGCCTGGGCGAGGCGGCGGCACGCGCGATCAGGTACGCGCCGGAGCGCCGCCGCTGGTTTGCCGGATCCACGCCGGCACGGGAGACAATGCCTTCGCTCGGTACCGTCGCCGTGGCGTTGTCGCCGGAATGGGTCCGCGAGAAACGCCTGCCGCGGAAGATTCGTGAGGCTGCCGCCCGTGCGTTCCGCGACGCCCGGCCCGATTGGGCGACCGCGGCGCGGTGCGTCGGCGCAAGTGCGAACGGGTTCGCCCTCGCGCTCGTCCTGCCGAGCCACCTGCTCACCGGTGTCCGTGCGGTCGCTGCTTTCCTCATCGAGCCCGATGGGGAACGCGCACACGAACTCACGCTCGACGGGATCGCACCGCTCGGCCTGTCGCCCGGGTTTGCCTTCGAGGCGCCGCGCTCGGAGCTGACGCCGGTTCCTGCGGTCGTCCGCATGTCGGGCATCGAACCGGCTCCGATCGCCGCGAACGGGACGGTGCTGTTCCTCACCGACGATCTGATCGGCCGGATTGCGATCGCACCCGCGCATGCCGGCGGGACCATCCAGCCATGAGCGACATGCCCAAGACCGATCTGCTCGAGAGCACCGCCGGAAAAGGTGGTGGCGTCGAGGAAGCTGGCGCTGGAAGCAATGTGTCCAAGGGTGACGCAGCCAAGAGCGAAACCATTGTCGCCGAGCTCTTCGACGCCGTCGATGCCGACGTCGGGCGCCGGGTGGTGATCGCCGAGGCGCGTCTGATCTGGGACGCCCTTTTTCTCAACGACGTGCGGATCGCTTTTCGTGCGGAGGAGGCTCCGCTCGTTTCGATAGTCATTGTTTCGTTGAACGCCCGCCATATCCTCGCACTCACCCTGTGGCGCCTCGCGGCGCAGCAGGGGCTTGCGGGCGTGCCGTTCGAGGTCATCGTCGTTGACAACGCTTCGATGCCTGAGACCGGTGCCCTGTTAGACCGAATCGACGGAGCGACGCTAATCCGCAATGCGTCGAATGCCGGGTTCGGGCCGGCCTGCAACGAAGGCGCGGCTCGCGCACGCGGCCGTCTCATCCTGTTCCTCAACCCCGACGTCGACCTGATGCCGGGCGCAATTCGGGCTATGGCGCAGACCTTCACCGATCTCGACCATGTCGGGATTGTCGGGGCGCGCCTCGTGTTCCCCGGCGGCATCCTGCAGGAGGCGGGCGCCAACTTCCAAGAGGATGCGCAGATCACCTACCCCTATCTCCGTGGGGTATTTGACCCGTTCGCACCGGAAGCCGGATTCACCCGCGAGGTCGGTTACGTCTCCGGCGCCGTACTGATGATCGAGCAGGCGGTGTTCCGGACGCTCGGCGGCTTCGACGATGCCTACGCGCCGGCTTATTTCGAGGACACCGACCTCTGCGTGCGCTGTCATCAGGCCGGGCGGCGCGTGATCTACCAAGCGCGAGCCACCGCGGTACATTTCGAAAACGCCACCAGCGCCAAGCGCGCTGACGTGGAGGTGCTGCTCGACCGCAACCGGGCGCTGTTTCTGGAGCGGCATCGTAACTGGCTGTTCCATCAGGGGCCGCGACATACGGGTCTTGCCGCCCGCGACCACGACCCATGGGCGTTGCGCGTTCTATTCATCGATGACACCATTCCGCATCTCGACATGGGCGCCGGCTATCCGCGCGCCAACCACATCGTGAACACGATGGCAAACCTCGGCTACGGCGTGACGCTCTATCCGATCTATCGGGCGGATGCGGAGCAGGCGCAGCGCTGCCGTGACATCGACCAGCGGGTCGAAATCCTCGCCTCCGAGGGAAGCGACGGCCTCGCCCGGCTAATCGGAGAGCGCCCGGGCTATTTCGACGTCCTCTGGGTTAGCAGGCCGCACAACATCGCCCTCGTGATGCAACTTCTGCTTGATGCTGGATCGACCCCGCGCGCGTTCGTCAAATCCCGCGTCGTGTTCGATTCCGAAGCCCTGTTCGCCTCCCGCGCCTTCGTCGGCGCCGTGATGGAGCAGGGCTCCGGCACCGCGGCCGATCTTGCGAAGGATGCCGTTTCCGAGACACGATATTACGCGATTGCCGATCAGGTGGTCTGCGTCTCGGAGGCCGAGGTGCGGCTGCTCGCGAACTACGCCCGCGTCAACGCGACGGTTCTCGGGCATGCCATGGCGCTGCCCGAGGCCTCAGGCCCATGCTTTACCGATCGGGCTGGCTTCCTGTTTATCGGCGCGTTGGGGCAGGAGGGGCAGCCGAACGTCGATTCGCTGGATTGGTTCTTCGACGCGGTCTGGCCTCGCCTGCGGGCACGGATGCCCGATGCGACGCTGCGGATCGTCGGCACTATCGCGCCCGCGATCCGCGCCCGCTTCACAAGGCCCGGCGTTACGGTGATGGGCCGCGTGCCCGAGGCGGGACCGTTCTTCGATGCGGCCCGCGTCTGCCTCGCTCCGACACGCTTCGCTGCCGGCATCCCGCACAAGGTTCACGAAGCGGTGCGACATGGACTGCCGTGCTTCCTCACGCCGATCCTGGCTGCGCAAATTGGCTGGGAGGAAGGCGTCGGCTACGAGAGTTGCGACTGGCTTGATCCTGAGGCCTTCGCGCAGGGGCTGGTGCGTCTTCATGAGACCGCCGACCTCTGGCTACGAGTCCAGTCCGCGGGACTGGCACGCATCCGTTTAGAATGTGCGCCGGAAGCTTACCGCGAAAATCTGCGCCGGATCTGCGAGGCCTCGACCTTCGCATGACCAAACAGCGCACGACCGATCGCCCCATGACTGACATCGTCACACCGCGCCTCGGCCGCAGACTCACCGGTACCCTGCGCCGCCTCGTCTTCGGCCGCGTGCCAAAACTGTTCGACAGCGCCTATTACCTGCGCAGCCATCCCGATGCGGCAGTCTCCGCCCTTGATCCCTACCTGCATTACAACCTGATTGGTGGGCGCCGGGGCTACGACCCAAATGCTGACTTCGACACCGCATTCTATCGGCTTCAGACGAAAGTTCGGCAAAATCCCTTGCGGCACTACATCAAAGTCGGTGCTGCTAAAGGTCTCGATCCGCATCCCCATTTCAGCACGTTCAGCTATCTCGGACGCTATCCGGACGTGGTGGCCAGTAAAGTCAACCCGCTACTACACTATCGTGAAAACGGTCGGCCCGAACTTCGCATCGCCGATCATTCGAAGCGCTTGCCACGGACGATCGCCCCGCTGTTCGGAATTGCGACGGCCCATCACTGGGAGGTGCCAAAAAGCGGGCAAGCGCAGTTCAATCTAACGCTGCATCGAACGGCGCCCGAACATCCGGCAGCGGAGCCGATTGAGCGGCTGAGACTGTCCCTCGGAATGGATTTCGATGCGGTCGATCAATTCATCGCCGTGCTAGCACGGGTTCCGAATGGCATTCAGGATGTCGTGCAGTTCACTTTGAATGCCGATCGTTCGCGTGGCGCCGGAGTGACGAGCTTGGTACTGGCGCTCGATCATTGCTATCTTCATCCCATTGCAAGCGACGGGACGCGGATCATTTGCTTCGCCGAAGCTATACTTTGGGATATCCGACCGATTGAGCCGCGTGTCGTGGTGACACTTCCGGACGGCACGATCCAGTTTTGAGCCCGTGAAGGCTTCGCTCGTTCGAAAACGCTTTCCGGCCTGCCTAAGCGCGGTCAGGACAGCGCTCGCGGCTGCCGAACGCTATTGGCGGCATAGCTCGGATGCTGGCGCGATGCACGCAGTGGCCTATCGCGGCGCGTCGCTGATGCGCGGACGTATCCTCCCTTTCCGACGATGCAGGCCACCCTCACCGCTAAGCCCTGCTCTTCGCGTGGGCGCGCATGTCGTCGAGGAACTGGCTGAGGCTCCGCAGGTTCGCGCGGGCGGCGTCGAACAGCCGGTGGATCGGCACGGGCGGTAGGGCATGGACCTTCAGCACGCGGCGCAGGGTACCCGCGGCGAGGCACTTGGCCGCTTGCTAGCGCAGCACATACGCAATCCCGAGAGCGGCGGCGGCGGCCGCGGGCTCTACGTCGATCGCGGTCACGGCGAGGCAAGGCGTGACCGCGACACCGAAGGAGTAGGGGCCGAAGCGCCACTGGGAGCCGGTCTGGACGTTATCGCCCGTGATGATGTCGTATAGGCCGATCGCCTAGGCGGTCGGCGGACCCAATCTCTTGTCCGTGGAGCTCGTAGTCTAAGCCAAGGTCTCGCCGTCCGTCTGGACCTTCAACATCCACGCGGCCGGCCTTCTTAACGTCGGCTACATCGCGCAGGCCGTTCAGGCCGCCTTAGCCGCGCAGGGCCTCGTCATCACGAAGTATGCCCACTGGCGCAAGGACGCGTTGTCGATAGATGACCTGTGCGGCCCAGATCTACGCCGAGTGCACGGTGTTCGAGGCGGTCTATCAGCGCCATCAGGTGCCCCAGGTCTGCATGCAAATCGCGGCGCTGACGCTGACGCTCAATCTGACGCGGTCGACGATCTGACGCCCTTCCATGGTTCGCATCTTCGCGGCCCTCACGCTCCTCTGCGCTGGCCTCTTCAGCTCTGGCCGATCGCCGCCAACACGTGTGCGTGGCCGTCGATGTCGATGGCATCTCGGCCCGCATCCGCTCGCCGGCCCGGCGCCGCTAATCCTAACCGTGCCGGCGATCGAGCATCCCGGCCGCAACAAGTTCCTGCTCCGCCGCCTCGTAGACTTCTGCCTCAAGGTCGTCGTTGACCTCTGACGGCGGCAGCACCGGCACCATCGGCGGGAAGCTGCGCATCAGCTCCTCGATGGACATCGCGGGCCTGTTCTCGGCCGGCTCCGAGGTCGGGGCCGTCCGCCCGGCGAAGAGAGATCTGAGCTTGTCGAGCATCTACGCCTCCGACGTCTGAGAAGCACAACCTACACCACCGCCTTCCGTTCTCTCTCTCATCGTTTAAACTGACCATGGCCGCAGCGATCACGCGGGCGATCTTTTAAGCGCAGGAGCGCGCCTCGGGGCTGCTCGGCCCGACCATCGCCGATGTCGTGTTCGTGCACCTGCAAGGCATGCTTGACGCCTGGGAGCAGCGAGGGTGGCCTTCCGATCTACGCCACGTCGCCTCCACCATGGCGACGGCTTGGCACGAGTGCCGGCTGAACTTCGCCATCCGAGAGGTCGGGCGCGGTGCGGGCAAGGCCTACGGCGTTCCGGTCTCGACCACCGGCCAGATCAACTACAGCCGCGGCGCCTGCCAGCTTACATGGCTCGACAACTACAAAAAGTTCGGCCGGCTGCTTTACATCGACCTCGTCGGCAATCCGGAGCTCGCCCTGGTCCTGGGAACGAGTGCCGCCATCCTCAGCATCGGGTCTCGTGTCGGGCTGTTCCGCGACGGCAACACGCTCGCCAAATTCTTCAACGCGCACACCGACGATCTGAAGGGCGCGCGCGAGATCTTCAGCGGCGACATCGCGAAGAATGGCTCGCTGAACGCCGGACACCACGCGGTGTCCCCGAGGCGCTCAACGCAGCGCTCCTGCTCGCAGTCTCGCCCGGCCCGGTTGGGAAGGTGGATTTTGCGCCGCTCGCCCCAATTTCCGCCTACCGCCCGAGTTCCCACACCGGCACGCCGACGGGCCGCCCCGGCAGATCCCGATAGTAGGTCGTCAGCCCGAAGCGGATCCGGTCACTTTCGATTGCGCGGACACGCTCACCGCTGATCATCAGCGCTCCGCAGTGGTCCACACGGATGACGCCTGCCGACGGATGCACGCCGAAGAGGTCCGCTGCCGTCCAGCGGAGTGCCACAGCCTCATCGCCGAACTGGTCGACGAAGGCGATGGCCGACTCGCGGATCTTCTCCCAGCGCGGACCAGTCATCCCCGGGCAAGGCGAAGTGGTTGGCTTCATGGCCTCGAGCGCGTCGCGCCACGCCTGGACGTCGGAGGAAGCGGATCGAATCGGTGCGGGTGATGCCATGGGTCTCGCCGGATGTGGGTCGGCGGGAATAGGGGCGTGGGCTTGGCGGCGCAACGCGGCCTTCGGCCACCGCCGGCGCATCATTCCGGGATTCCGATTGTCCGCCCGGTGAATGCCCGCTTAACCGCGCCGCCGCATCCTGGTCCCGGCCGCGTTGCGTATCGGCCGCGCTGGTGAAATCTTGGGTTCCCCCGCCGCGTGAGCAGATCGCGGCGGGGCCGAACCGTGAGGCTGCAAAAGCCTTGAAGCTCAGCGCGCGCCGGCGCCGCCCGTCGATGGGCCGGATGTACCAGCGCCAGGCGCACCGGCCCCTGTGCTCATTCCATTCGCGCCCGGGGCCGTGGTCGGCGTGGAACCCGTCCCGCCACCGGCATTCGCGCCGCCCGGGGTAGCGAGCTCTTTCGGCTGGTCGGAGGTCGGACCGCCGGTGCTGCTGGTTCCCATGCCGGTCCCGGTCGTACCGGAGGGAGCGGTTGC
This sequence comes from Beijerinckiaceae bacterium, assembly GCA_964658355.1. Lineage (GTDB taxonomy): Bacteria > Pseudomonadota > Alphaproteobacteria > Rhizobiales > Beijerinckiaceae > Methylobacterium. Next base: position 2,876 of record CAZZZJ010000044.1, on the reverse strand, counting down.
CTGCGCGAGCGCGGCGCCGGAAAGAGCCAGAGTGAACGAGGCGGCAAGCGCGAGTGTTCTGATCGACATGGATGATCCTCAAACTACGACAACACAAGCGCGTCGCAAGCGAGGTAAAACGTTCACTCGTTCGATTTTGTTCGCAGAAAGAATTGCCTAAATTTGATTTCGGGCTTCATGTCTTCGTCCCTGTACATCCGTGAACGGCTTCGACAGCACATGCCGTCCGGAGGCCTCGTAGATCTCGACCGTCCAGGCCGACCAGTCGCGCGGCCCACTCCCGAGCATCAAGTCCAACGCCACACGCTCGGCATGCAGCCGCATCAGCGCCCAGGTCGGCAGTCGCCTGCCCTGCAGGTCGACCTCGAGGCCGTGCCCATCGGTGCGGTGGAAGCGGTAAAGTCGTGTCGGCATTGGCCTTCTACCCCGCCCTCCACACCATCTCACCGCCTCGTGGCTGGCCGTGATCGCCATGGTTGAACCGTCGAACCGCTTGCTGTCTGTTCCTTGTATGTTCTCGGACAACTTGGAGTCGCGATGCACCCGCAGCCCTACGAACCGCCTTTGGAGATCCGGATCACCGAGGCCGAGACGATCGCGCTCGCTTATCGCCAGGCTGCTCGCGGTGATGCCTGGACCGCGCTGGTGCGGGCGATCGAGGACGCGCTATTGGATCTCGCCAAGGCCGAACGCCGATCGCTACGGCGGGACCGGCTCATCTCGCGAGGGTATGTCCGACCAAGGCTCTAATGGAGCGCCTGTGCGATCTCTGCGGGCGCCGTCTCGTCGTTGAGTGCCCGCCGTGCAAACGGCGCGGCGCCTACGACCTTACGTGCCTCCGGGAGCGGTTTGGCGAACACGCCGACCCCTACGACGTGTACCTCCGTCTGACCCAGACGTGCCGCCACCAAAGCGCCGTCGGCACGCCACAGTCGAACCAGTACGGCCGGACCTGCCGCGCCGCGATCGGCATCGAGGGCGGGGACTCGCGGACGGGCTTGCTCTCGCGCACCTGACCGTCGCACGGTGCCGGCATGTGCAACCTCTACAGTCTCAACAAGGGTCAGGACGCGATCCGGAAGGCGTTCGGCGTCCAGCGCGACGAGGCCGGTAATTTGCCACCGCTGCCGGGGATCTTCCCGAACACAATAGCGCCGGTCGTGCGGATGCGAGAAGGCGAACGCACGCTCGCGATGATGCGCTGGGGCATGCCGTCGCCGGAGTTCGCACTGATGGGCAAGAAGGTCGATGCAGGCGTTACCAACGTCCGCAACACCCGGTCGCCACACTGGCGACGGTGGTTGAAGCCTCAGCACCGCTGCCTCGTGCCGCTCACCTCGTTTAGCGAGTTCAACGCGAAGGCCGGCGGTGATATCTGGTTTGCACTCGGGGAAGACCGCCCGCTGGCGTGTTTCGCCGGCATCCTGCTCGATGGGTGGAAATCCGTCCGCAAGGTCAAGGATGGCGAGACCGTGGACGACCTTTATGCCTTCCTGACGACGGAGCCGAATGCCGAGGTCGGAGAGATCCATCCGAAGGCGATGCCGGCAATCCTGACCACTGCCGAGGAACATGAAACGTGGTTGTCAGCGGAATGGCCGGAAGCCGCCAAACTGCAGCGGCCCTTGCGCGACGGTGCTCTCACGGTCGTTGCGCGTGGCGCCAAGCGCGACGGAGCTTGAAGACACCGTGCTTCCGGGATGCTTCCAAGCCTGGTAGTCTATTCCCTAAGTTACTGTAAAAATTAAGATAATACCTTCTCAGGCTAGCCTTCGAGGGGATCGAGGCGCGTGCCGTCGACGTCCAGGTGCAGATCATCCCCGGCGCAGTCCATTTCAACGTGGTCGGCCTGCCGGACAAGGCCGTCGGCGAATCGCGCGAGCGGGTCCGCGGCGCGCTGATCGCCTCGGGGCTGGCGATGCCGGCCAAACGCATCACCGTGAATCTCGCCCCCGCGGACCTGCCGAAGGAGGGCTCGCATTACGACCTGCCGATCGCGCTCGGGGTGATGGCGGCGATCGGGGCGCTGCCGGCCGACGCGCTCGCCGGCTATTGCGTGCTCGGCGAGCTGGCGCTGGACGGGACGATCACCCCGGTCAACGGCGTGTTGCCGGCGGCGATGGCTGCGAGCGCGCGCGGGCTCGGGCTGATCTGCCCGGCCGCCACCGGCCCCGAGGCGGCCTGGGCCGGCGGCGACCTCGACGTGCTGGCGCCGCGCTCGCTGATCCAGCTCGCCAACCACTTCAAGGGCACGCAGGTGATGGCCCGGCCGGTGCCGGCGGTGGCCGCCCCCGGTGCGCCTCTGCCGGATCTTGCCGACATCAAGGGCCAGGAGGGCGCCAAGCGCGCCCTGGAGATCGGGGCGGCCGGCGGGCACAACCTGTTGTTCAATGGCCCTCCCGGCGCCGGCAAGTCGATGCTCGCCGCCCGGCTCCCCTCGATCCTGCCGCCGCTGACGCCGCGTGAACTCCTTGCGGTGTCGATGATCCAGTCGGTGGCCGGCGAGCTCAAGGAGGGGCGGCTGTCCGATCGGCGCCCGTTCCGGCAGCCGCATCACTCGGCCTCGATGGCGGCACTGGTCGGCGGCGGCATCAATGCCCGGCCGGGCGAGGCGTCTTTGGCCCATGGCGGCGTGCTGTTCCTCGACGAGCTTCCCGAGTTCACGCCGCAGGTGCTGGATTCGCTGCGCCAGCCGATGGAGACCGGCGAGGTCATGATCGCGCGGGCGAACCACCGGATCACCTACCCGGCCCGCTTCCAGCTCGTCGCCGCGATGAATCCCTGCCGCTGCGGACAGGCGCTGGAGCCGGGCTATGCCTGCCGGCGCGGGCCGAACGAGCGCTGCATGGCGCAGTACGGCGCCCGCATCTCCGGCC
>CAZZZJ010000043.1:0-13503 GCA_964658355.1 Beijerinckiaceae bacterium | reverse complement strand
GCCGCCCGATCACGCCTCGCAGCCCGACCGCCGCCCGCCGCCCGACCCCGGCGCGTCCCCGGAGGACGGCAATCCGTGGGGCCGTCCCTCGATCGCCGTCACCGCGCCGCGCCGCAGCGAGGCGCCCGCACCGGAGCAGATCCCACCGCCCCGCCCGCCCGCGGACGGCGCGGACACCTTCGTCGCCCGCTTCGCCAAGGGGGCCGGGATGCCCGCGGAGATGTTCTCGTGGCGCGATCCCGGCGACCTTGCCGAGGAACTCGGGGCTTTGACCCGGCTCACGGCGGAGAACCTGAAGCAATTGCTCGCCGGCCGGGCCGAGGCCAAGCGCGTCACCCGCGCGTCGAGCCAGACGATGATCCAGGCGCTCGACAACAACCCGCTGAAATTCACCCCCACCGTGGAGGATGCGCTGCGGATCATGTTCGGCCGTCCGAGCAGCGGCTACCTGCCCGCCCGCCGCGCCGTGGAAGAAGGATTTCGCGATCTCAAGGAACACCAAGTCAAGGTCTACTCGGCGATGCAGCACGCCCTCCGCTTGCTGCTGCAGGACCTCGACCCGGAGGTCGTCGAGGCCGCGCTCGGCGACGACCGCGGCCTCTCCGGCTTCCTCGGCTCGCGCAAGGCGCGGCTGTGGGACGTCTACGCGACCCGGTGGGATGCGCTGACGACCGCCCACGAGGAGGGGATGGTCGATGCGTTCATGGTGTTCTTTGCGGAGTGTTATGATCGGGGCGGGAAGTGATTTTGTCGATCGTCACTCGATACGATCGACTTGGTCATAGGCGGCGCGATAGGGCATCGCTTGGTCGAAAACCTCGTTTTGATGGTTTTCCATGAACTTGATCTGGTTATCGAGGCTCGGCTGGCTGCCGTCGCCGAAAGCCTGCATCAGCAGCCTGACAACGAAGACGCGGCCATTGTAGCTACGGATGACGAGGTTGAAGCTGCCCCGGACGCGAGAATCACCTTCGATTAGGACGTGCCACCCATCCGCGCGACCGAAGTCGGCTTCGAACGCCTCGTCCCTGACAAGATGAAATCCCATGCGGGCGCCGGCCGCGGCAACCTTATCGAAGATGCTGACGTATTCGTGGTTCATACCTATGGCTTGCTCCGAATCATGGTCGATGTTTCTACTTCGTAGCGGTAACCGTTGGCCTTGAGAAAATCGTACTCCCTTCCGAAGCCGCTCCTGACAACGGTCCCATCTTCAAGGGTTCGCGTCAGAACTCCAGTCGTCGGCTTGGTGGCCATGACGATGTTGTCGCCGCGATTCATGGCGGATCGTAGGAACGGCTCGTTGTAGTCCTTCCAGAATTGGTCCGGATTGACATATTTCTCGTCGGGAACATTCAGGATGTTGATGCCTCCCTTGTTCGGGCCGAAATTCTCCGTTTTTGGATAGCTCGACTCCGCAAGAATTCGCTTCGTGTCGCCTCCGTAGCTTCCCAGGATTGTGTTGGTCCGGTTCGTGTCCAGCTTGATCGGCACGCCGGAGCTCGGCGTGGTGAAATTCGCGCTCTTCGGTCGTGCCGGCGGCGGCGGAACGGTTTCGTCCTGCGTCCGTACCCGTGTCGGCTTCGGGGCCGTCGTCGCGTCGGCGTCCCCAGCGACTTTGTCGAACCGTCCAGACTGCGACTTGCCGGCCGACTCCGGATGCCTCAGGCCGCGCATCAGGAGTCCGTTGACCACCGCCACACCGAGCGTCGTCACTGCCTTGGCGAACAAGGCTGCGGCCGCGTCGAGATCCTTCTCCGTCGTTGCAGCGCGGACGATCTCGACGACCTTCCAGAGATCGCGTGCCGCCTCGATGACGGACCAGCCCATCAAGAGGAGCCCTGCCACCAGGGCCGCGCCGAGGACGAGGTCGATGAGCTCACCGATGACGACGGCATGGGAGGCAGCCCAGGCGGCGACGACGGCCACGACCCGGCCGATCCCCACGGCCGCGAGCAGACCGAGGAACTCTGATCGCACGTGGCTCGGCATCAGGGGGATCGAGCGCTCGATGATCTCCAGGACGCGCTGCTGCGTGCTCATCCCCGCGACGTCGAGGGCGACGCTGCGCTTGGTCCGCGGCGCTTCGGATGGGGCGGCGAAGGACAGGATTTTCGGTACGTGTGCTTCGATCCTACGGGCACCCTGGTCGATACCCGGACCGGCGAAACGTGGTCCGGAGGGCGCCGGCACGCGATCCAGAGTGACCTCGGCGACGCGGTAGGTCCTGCGAGTTTCCCCGTTCGGCACCACCCATGCCGCCAACCGCCCACGCCGGGTGTCCGCGATGACCCGCGCGATCAGCGCCGCGTCGCCAGCGTGGGCGAACCCCGCTCCGCCGCCCCAGCGCTCGAAGGCGCGGCGCAGGTGCTGTATCGCCCCGGGGTCGTGGCGCAGGCGCGTCAGGCACCGGTGCAGGGCGTCCTCGCTCTGGAGCGCATGGCGATGCCCACGGCCGAACGCGGCGCGCGGGCCGATCAGGACTGTGTCCGTCAGCGCACGCAGAATGAAGAGATCGGTGGAAGTCTGCACCGGACCGCGGGTAGAAGAGGAGAAAAGGCTGCCAAGACCATCACAGCCGGGGTGATGCACGTCAACGACAGTTGCGTGAAGAGTGCGGAAATCCCCAGCCTCCGGCTGACAGGATCGGATCGCCCGGCTATAGCTCCGGTTCGGAAAAGGCGGCGGACCATGTCCTGGAACAGCAAGGTGGTCTGGGCGGAAGGGCTGTTCCTGCGCCCGCAACATCTTCAACAGAACGATCGGTACCTCGAAACCCTGGTGGAGAACCGGGTGCGCTACGCGACGCCCTACCCGTGGGGCTTCGCGCAGGTGGAGGTCGACCGCGACCTCGCCCAGCAGAGCAAGTTCGGTCTGCGCCGCGGCACGGGGATCATGCCCGACGGCACGCCCTTCGACGTGCCGGGCCAGTCGCCGCTGCCGGCGCCGATCGACGTGCCCGAGGATGCGGCCGGACTCGTGCTGTGGCTGACCATGCCGGTGGCCGCCTCCAACACCCGCGAGGTCGAGGCAGCGGAGGCCGAGAGCGCGAGCCGGTTCTATCCGGGCCGCGAGACCCTGATCGATTCGACCTCGGCGCTGCGCGTCGAGGAGGAGATCGACGTGGCTCATCCCCGGCTGTCGTTCGAGCTGCGCCGCACGGCGAAGCCCGGCTTCGTCGGCCTGCCCATCGCCCGCGTGGTCGAGGTTCGGGACCGGGCCGTGGTGTTCGACGAGCGCTTCGCGCCGCCGGTGCTGGTCTGCGCCGCCCATCCAGTGGCCAACGGCTGGCTCGACCGGGTGATCGGCTGGGTCGAGAACAAGCTGGAGGAGCTCGCCCGCTACGCCGCCGACCCGACGGCGGGCGGCGGGCTGCAGAACCTCGACTACTTCATGCTGCAGCTGCTCAACCGACACATCCCGGTGCTGCGGCACCTGCGCGGCTCGCGCTACGTCCACCCGGAGCGGCTCTACGAGCAGTTCCTGCAACTGGCCGGCGAACTCGCCACCTTCTCCACCGCCGAGCGCCGGGCGCGCACGTACGCGGATTACGACCACAACGCGCTGGAGGAGGTGTTCGGGCCGCTCCTGCGCGACATCCAGGACTTCCTCTCGGCCCATGTCGGGCGGCGCGCGATCCGCCTAGAGCTGGTGGAGCGGGCGCAGAACGCCTTCACCTCGCAGATCCGCGACCGCACCCTGTTCCGCAACGCCAGCCTGATCATCGAGGTCGCCGCCCGCCGGCCCCTCACCGAGATCCAGGTGCAGTTCCCGCACCTGTTCAAGGTCGGGCCGAACACCAAGATGGGCGAGATCGTGCACGCCCACCTGCCCGGCGTGCCCCTGGTGCACCTGCCGACGCCGCCACCGCAGATCCGCGCGATCACCGACCACGTCTACTTCATGCTCGACCGCAATTCGCCGCTCTGGACCGAGTTCAGCACCGCCAGCGCCATCGGGCTGCACTTCTCCGGCGATTGGCCGGGACTGGAACTCGAACTCTGGGCGGTGCTCGAGGGGCGGCGATGACCGCCCGTGAGGCGGCCGGCCGCGCACGCCGCGCTCCGGGGGGGCGACCGCGGTGAGCGGCGGGTTCGATCCGTTCGGTCGCGGCGACCGGACCATCATCGTCCCGAATCCGTCCGGGCGGCGGCCGAACGTTCCGGCGCCGTCCCAGCCGGCGGCCCCGCCCGCGCCCGCCTACCAGCCGTTCCCGGCGCCGATCGAGCCCGCGCGTCCCGCCCCCTACGGCGCGGCGGGGGGGACGGAGGATTCCTGGGCGATGCAGCGCCCGCCCGCCGCCGCCCCGCCCGGAGAGGCCGGCGGCGAACGGGCGCGTGCCCTCGTGCTCCGGCGCGACATCGTCGTCGCGCCCAACCGCAACCCCTACCTCAAGGCGGCCGGCCCGCTGCTGCTGCTGTTCGGGCGCCTGCGGGTGCAGCTCTCGCGCGCTTCCTTCGCCAACCTGATGGAGCAGGTCGCCGCGGCGATCGAGGATTTCGAGAAGGATTCCCGCTCGGGTGGCGCGCCGCCGGAGCAGGCACGGATTGCCAAGTATCTCGTCTGCGCCACCGCCGACGACGTGGTGCAGAACATCCCCACCGACGAGCGCCACGTCTGGACCCAGTACAGCATGCTAAGCCGGTTCTTCGGCGAACGAACCGGCGGCGTCCGGTTCTTCGAGGAATTGGAGCGCGCCAAGGCCGATCCGTTCGGCAGCTACGACCTGCTCGAGCTGCAGCACGCCTGCCTCGCCATGGGCTTCCAGGGCATCCACCGCACCTCGGCCGGCGGCGCGTCGACGCTGCAGCAGATCCAGCGCAGCCTCTACGAGCTCCTGCGGCGCACGCGGGCCGCCGAGCGCGAAATCTCGCCCCGATGGCAGGGACGCAGCCTCGCCACGGTGGCCGCGCAGGCCCAGATCCCGCTCTGGGCGATGGCCTCCGTCGTCGCCGTGCTGCTGCTCGGGTTCTTCCTGATGCTGCGCTTCCTCCTCGGCGGCGGCACCGAGGCCGCCGCAGAAGCCCTGGTCAGCGTCCACCCGTCGACGCCCATCGGCATCCAGCGCCGGACCTACACGCCGCCTCCGCCTCCACCGCCGCCGCCGCCGACGAGCCCGGCGGGCAGGTTCCGCGCGGCCCTGCAGGACGACATCGCGGGCCAGCGCATCTCGGTGAGCGAGACCGGCAACCAGATCGTTCTCCGCTTGGCCTCGACGATGTTCGCGCCGGGCGACGCCACGGTGAAGCCGGAGTTCAAGACCCTGGTTGAGCGGCTCGGCAAGCTGCTGGAGGCGCAGACCGGCGGTATCAAGGTCGTCGGCCACACCGACAGCGCGCCGATCAAGAACGTGCGCTTCCCCTCGAACTTCCACCTCTCGCTGGAGCGGGCCAAGGCGGTGGGGCAGCTGATGCGCGCCACCCTGTCGAAGCCCGATCGGGTCGAGGTCGAGGGCAAGGGCGCCGACGTTCCGATCGCCGGGAACGACACCGTCGAGGGTCGGGCGCGCAACCGCCGCGTCGAAATCCTGATCCCCCGCGGCGGCTGAATGCCCGCCGTCCGCGAATTCTCCGCCGCCCATGATCCGCCGAGCAAGTGACCCGCTACGAATGACCTGTTCCGTGAGCCTGCCGTCATGAGCCTCGCCGCCTGGATGCGTCTCGGCGCCTCCGTCCTGGGGGCTTTGGCACTCTGCGCTCTGGCGTGGTGGGCCGGGCCGCTCGTGGCGGTCGGAGACGTGCGGCCGTTCGATCCGCTTTGGGTCCGCGTGACGTTCTGCGCCGTCGTCCTCCTCGGCGTCGCCGGGTTCGCCGGCTACGGGGTCTGGAAGCGCCGCCGGGCGGTGGTCGCGCTGGAGAAGGAACTATCCGCAACGGACGCGCCCGAGCACGACGGCGGCGTGCTCGAGGCCGGTATGCGCGACGCCCTGGCGACCCTGCGCAAGGTGCGCGGCGCGCGCGGCGACGCCCTCTACGACCTGCCCTGGTACGTCATCATCGGCCCGCCGGGCTCCGGCAAGACGACGGCGCTGGTCAATTCCGGCCTCAAGTTCCCGCTGGCCCGCGGGGCGACGCCCGAGGCGGTCGCCGGCATCAGCGGTACCCGCTACTGCGACTGGTGGTTTACCGAGGAGGCGGTGCTGATCGACACCGCCGGCCGCTACACCACGCAGGAATCCGACCCGCGCACCGACCGCCAGAGCTGGATGGCGTTCCTCGACATCCTCAAGAAGCACCGGCCGCGCCAGCCGATCAACGGCGTGATCCTGGCGATCAGCCTCGAAGACCTTCTCACCGGCACCGAGGAGGAGCTGACCGCCCACGCCAATGCGGTGCGCAAGCGCCTGCTCGAACTCAACGAGCGCCTCGGCGTGGACTTCCCGGTCTACGCGCTGTTCACGAAAGCCGACCTCATCGCCGGTTTCACCGAGTTCTTCGGGCATCTCACGGAAACCGACCGGCGCATGGTCTGGGGTCACACCTTCCAGACCGACGACAAGACCCGAAACATGATCGGCGAGGTCGGGCCCGAATTCGACGCGCTGGTGGAGCGCGCCAACGCGTGGCTCCCCGACCGGCTCCAGGACGAGCCGACGCCGACGGCGCGCGTCGTGCTGTTCGGCTTCCCCAGCCAGCTCGCCTCGACCAAGCGCCACGTGGTGGAGTTCCTGAACCGGGTGTTCGAGCCATCGCGCTACCAAGTCAACGCGACCCTGCGCGGGTTCTACCTCACTTCGGGCACCCAGCACGGCACGCCGATCGACCAGCTTATCGGCTCGCTCTCGCGCAGCTTCGGCTCGGAGGACGTCGGAGCCGGCGCCCTCTCGGGGCGCGGGCGCAGCTTCTTCCTCACGGACCTGATCAGGACGGTGATCATCGGCGAGGCCGGCTGGGTCTCCACCGACCGCTCCGCCGTGCGCCGCGCGAACCTGCTGCGCCTGTCGGCCTATGGCGGCCTCGCCGTCCTGTGCGCCGTCCTCGTCGGCCTGTGGTGGACGAGCTACCTGCGCAACGGGCAACTCGTCCAGCAGAGCAACACCCTGCTCTCGAAGTATCGCGGCGAGGCCACCGAGATCCTGCGCGAGCCGGTGGTGGCCGACCGCAACCTCGCGCGGATCGTGCCGCTCCTGAACACCCTGCGTTACATGCCGGCGGGCTACGCCTTCCGCGACGAGTCGACCCCGGTGATGGCCGGCTTCGGCCTGAGCCAGCGCGGGCGCCTGAACTCGGCGGCGCTGACGGCCTACCACACCGGCCTGGAACGGCTGCTGCGCCCGCGCCTGATCTTCCGGCTCGAGGAGCAACTGGAGGCCAACCGCAACAATCCGAGCTTCCTCTACGAGGCGCTGAAGGTCTACCTGATGATCGGCGGGCGCCCCGAGGCGCCCCCGGACCGCGACCTCGTGCTCGCCTGGATGCGGCGCGACTGGTCGGAGAACCTGTTTCCCGGCGCCGGCTACGCCAAGGGCCGCGACCTGCTGGAGGAGCACCTCCAGGCGATGCTCGACCTGGAGGACGGTTCGCCGCTCCTCGTCTCGATCAACCAGTCGCTGGTCGACGACTGCCAGCGGACGCTGGCCCGCCTCAGCGTCGCCGAGCGTGCCTACGAGCTGCTGAAGTCGGACGCCCGCGCCGGAAGCCAGCGCGACTGGACGGTCGCGCGGGCCGGCGGCCCCGACGCGTCGCTGGTGTTCGAAGCGGTCGGCGGCGACCTCGACCGGGTGCGGGTGCCGTTCTTCTTCACGTATGACGGGTTCTTCGAGGCGTTCATCGATCGATTCGGCGATGTGGCCGACGCGGCCGAGCGCGATCGCTGGGTGCTCGGGCCGGCGGGCGAGCAGCAGGCCTACACCGCGCAATACGGCTCGCTGTTCGCCGACCTGCTCAAGCTCTACGCCCGCGACTTCGTCCCCGCCTGGAACGGGGCGCTGGCCAAGCTGAAGATGCGCTCGATGTCGAGCGACAAGCCGCGCTACCTCGCGCTCCAGGCGGTCGCCGCCCCGACCTCGCCGCTCAAGCAGGTGCTCGAATCGCTGCGCGACGAGACCCGGCTCACCCGCGAGCGGCCGGCGGGCAAGGGCTCGGAGATCGATCCGCGCACCGGCAAGGCCAAGGCGGTGATCGGCCAAGCCGCGGGCGGTGCCGCCGAGCGGGCGGCCTCCGCCATACTGCCGTCGGGGATCGCATCCACCGCGACGGCGCTCGGTCGCATCGGTCTGGAAGGGCGAGGCGGGGCGGGCGGGCGGGCGGGCGACCGCTTCGCGATCCCGACCAACGAAGCACCGGGCGGCAACGTCGAGGCGTCGTTCCGCCCGTTCCACGTGCTGCTCGACGGTGAGCCGGGCCGGCGCGCGGTCGACGTGCTGATCGCCAACCTCAACGAGATCAAGAACGCGGCGCTCGCAGCCCTCAACCCGGCGGAGGCCGCCGCCGCCAACAGCACCCTCGTGACGCAGGCGCGCTCGCTCCGCGCGCTCGCCGCCCGCTTCCCGCCGCCCTTCGAGCCAATGATCCGCGGGGTCGCCACCGAGTTTGAGGGGAGTGCCGCCGGCGCCGCGGTGTCCCAGATATCCCAGGCGCTCGGCGACCAGGTGATCCGCGACTGCCAGCAGATCGTCGCGAACCGCTATCCCTTCACCCGCGCCAGCGACCGCGAGACGCCGCTCGCCGATTTCGCGCGCCTGTTCGCCCCGGGGGGGATCTTCGACAAGTTCTTCACCCAGAACCTGGCGCAGCGGGCCGACCGCTCGCGGCCGCAATGGATCTGGCGCCAGGACGACCAGGTCTCGCGCGTGTTCTCGGCCGCCACGCTCCGTGAGTTCCAGCGTGCCGCCGAGATCCGCGACGCGTTCTTTCCCACCGGCGGCAACATGCCGGCCTTCGCCTTCGCGGTGACGCCGCTGACCTTGAGCGCCGACGTGTCGAAGGCCAAGCTCGACGTGAACGGCAGCCAGCTCGAGACGCAGCAGGGGGTCAATACCCCGGTGACGATGCAGTGGCCCGGCCCTTCGGGCCTCGGAAAGGCTGCGATCACGCTGGATTTCGGCTTCGGCACGCAGCCGATCGTGGTCGAGAAGCAGGGCACGTGGTCGCTCTACCGCATGCTCGACACCGGCTCCGTACTGAAGCAGGGCGAGGGCATCGTCGCGACCTTCGTGATCGGCGGACGCCAGCTTTCCTACCAGATCAACGTCTCCTCGCTGCTCAACCCCCTGGCGCTCCCGGCGCTGCGGGAATTCCGCTGCCCGACCGGGATCTGACGCCGATGCGCTGCGGGCTGTACGGAAAGCTTCCTGCCAAGCGCGATTATGTGGCGCTCGGCACGCCGCGCGACTTCCTGGCCGCGTGGGAGCCTTGGCTGCAGGGCGGAATCTCGGCGAGCCGCCTGAGCCTCGGCCCCGCGTGGCAGGGAGCGTTTCTCAAGGCGCCGATCTGGCGATTCTGGCTCGGGCGCGATGTGTCCGGGGCCGTGACCACGGGGGCGCTGATGCCGTCGGTGGACGGCGTCGGGCGCTACTTCCCGCTGACCCTGTTCGTCCGTGCCGAAGCGAAGGAGGGCCTGCCGCCCCCCGAAATCGATCCGCAGGATGCCTGGATGGAGCGGCTGGAGGACGTCCTGCTGTCGGCACTCGCCCCCGATGCCGACGTCGAGGGCGTCATGGCGGCCCTCGAGGCTCTCGGCGGTCCCAACCCGCGCGCCGCCGCGACGCCTCCCGAGGGCGTCGCAAGGCCGGCACCGGGCGCGTGGTCGATGGCGCTCGCAGCCGACGGCATCGCCCCGGCGGCTGCGAAGCTCAGGCTGGCGGACCGGGAGCAGGCCTGCGCCGGGTTGAGCTTCTGGTGGACGCAGGGAGGGGACGGCTTCGTTCCCTGCGCCCTGATGAGCCCGCGGATGCCGGATCCGGCGCTCTACGCCGCCATGCTCACCGGCGATCTGTCCAACGGTTTCGGCTCCGCAAGCGCCTCGCCCGAACCATGAGTCCCCGGCACTCGGCGGCACGAGACCAGGAAGCACGGCGATGACCGACGACCCTTCCCTGCCAGGCCTTCCTGCCGCACCGCGTTTCGCGGTGCGGCACGGCAGCCTCAGCCATGTCGGCGCGGTTCGGACCCTCAACGAGGATCGCTGCTTCGCGGCGCCCGAACTCGGCGTCTACGCGGTCGCGGACGGGATGGGCGGCCACGCGGCCGGCGACATCGCAAGCACGGCCGTGGTTCAGGCGCTCGCGACCATCGGCCCCGCCGTAACCGCCAACGACCTGCTCGCTCGGCTCGAGGACCGGATGCTGCACGTCAATGCGGCGATCCGTGCGGTGGCCGAGGCGCGCGGGCAGCTCGTCGGTACCACGGTGGCGGTCCTGATCGTCTTCGGCAGCGACTTCGCCTGCGTCTGGGCGGGCGACAGCCGGATCTACCGGATCCGCGGCGGAGCGATCGAGCAACTCACCCGCGACCACACCGAGGTGCAGGCCCTCGTGGACAGCGGCGCGCTGACTCCGGAGGAAGCGCGCGATTGGCCGCGGCGCAACGTCATCACCCGCGCCGTCGGGGTGCGGCCGGAGCCGGAACTCGAACTGGTCCATTGCGTGCTGGAGCCCGGGGATACCTTCGTGATCTGCTCGGACGGGCTGACGACCCACGTGGAGGACGCGGCGATCCGCGATCGCGCCGACGGCGCCGAGCCCCAGGACGCCTGTGACGCCTTGGTCGCCCTCGCGCTGGAGCGAGGCGGCAGCGACAACGTGACGGTGGTGGCCGTGCGCTTCGATGCGGCGTCGGACGCAGCGGCCGACCGGGAGATCCAGGCATGACCGACGAGACCCGGATATCGCCCGGCCCGCAATTCCGCCTCGGCCCCGGCACGCGCCTGAACGGCATCTACGAGATCGAACGGTTCATCACCGCCGGCGGGATGGGCGAGATCTACCGGGGTCGAGCGATCGAGACCGGCGACACCGTAGCCATCAAGACGATCCGGCCGGATCTGGCGGGCGTCGGCACGGCGATGCAGCTGTTCCGCAAGGAAGCCTCGGCCCTGCACAACCTCCACCACGAGGCGATCGTCCGCTACTTCGTGTTCTCGACCGATCCGGGGCTGGGCCTGACCTACCTGGCGATGGAGTTCGTCGAGGGCGAATCCCTCTCGGAACTGGTAGCGCGCGGCCCGCTCTCGACCCAGCAGATGCGGACGTTGACCCACCGCCTCGCGAATGGACTCCAGGCGGCGCACCGCCTCGGCATCATCCACCGCGACCTCTCGCCCGACAACATCCTCGTACCGGGCGGGGACGTGACCAACGCCAAGATCATCGATTTCGGCATCGCCCGCTCGACGCTCGGCGAAGGCACGGTGATCGGCAGCGGATTCGCCGGCAAGATGAACTACGTCTCGCCCGAGCAGCTCGGTCTGTTCGGCGGCGAAGTCGGGCCGCCCTCCGACATCTACAGCCTGGGCCTCGTCATCGCCGAGGCCGCCCGCGGCAGGCACCTCGACATGGGCCACAGCCACGTGGAGGTGATCGATCGCCGCCGCCGCGTTCCGGACCTCGCCGGGATCGATCCGGCAATCCGGGCGGTGCTGACGCGGATGCTCCAGCCCAATCCCAAAGACCGGCCCCAGAGCATGGGCGACATCGAGACCTGGATGCCGCGCGCGGAACCCCGTCCGGGCTCGGGCCGCGGGCGCCGTGTCGCGGTTGCGGCTGCGGGCGTCGTCCTCATCGCGGGGCTTGGGACGGCCGCCTTCTACGCCGGCGTCCTCGACTTCGCCGGCCGCTCGCCCGGTGGCGGCACGCGGGAGGCTGCCCCCCCATCACGGCCGGCCGAGCCCGATCCGTTCCCTCCGCCGCCCCAGCGATCCCTGTCCGAACCGGAAGCGCGCCAAGAGACGCGACAGGAGACGCGCCAAGACGTTCGGCCGGAGCCTCCGCCGGAGGCTCAGTCGGAACCGCGCCAGGAAGCACGCCCCGAGCGCGTCCCGTCGCGATCGCCCGGGCCCGTCGCCGCGGTGGAACCCCCGGCACTCCCGCCCCAATCCGATGCACCGGCCGCGCCCCTCTCCCCGCGGCCCGGCGTCTCCGTGGAACAGGTCCGCGAATTCCTGCGGGGCTATGGCGGCGGGAAGTGCTTCCACATCACCCCCGTGACGGTGGCCGCCAGCGAGGCGACCATCGAGGCCTACGGCGCGACGCCGACGCCCTTCATGGCCTTCGACGAGGCGTTCCAGCGCATCCTCGGCTTCGAGCCGGAGATCAATCTGCGCCAAGTCACGGCGGCGCAATGCCCGCTGGTCGAGTATCTCGGCAGCCGGGCGAACCAGCGCGTCGCCAAGCGGCCGCCGCTGACCCTGAGGTCGGATACGCTGCGCGGCGGCGACGATCTCGTCGCGAGCACCGACGTGCGGGCCGACAAGCACGTGGACCTCCTGCTCATCTCCAACGACGGCGTGGTGCACAACCTTGCCGGCTACACCAAGCGTTCGGGCGACGCCCTCACCGCGACGCTCAAGCTCGTCGACGACGGCCGGGGCGGCGACCCGACGCCCCAGCTCGTCGTCGCCCTGGCGAGTCCGAAGCCCCTCACCGCCCTGCTCGCGGAAGCGAAATCCGGCACGATGACCGCCGAGCGGTTCGTGAAGCTGCTCCCGCCCGAGGCCGTGCTCACCGTCAAGTATGTGAAGCTCGGGAGCTGATCGGGGGTGCCACGGGGAGAATCGCCCCGACTTTCCCGGATGGTTCAACTCTCGAGAGGATCGAGCCGCGACGGAGCGAACGCCGCCCGGGGCTGACGGTCGCGACGGGTTCGAGGCCGGCATCGCGAGACTCCCGCTCACCGGCGCCGAGACCCAAGTCGAGGCCTGCCGACGACCTCGGGACCGTCGCGAACAATGGGCGTCGCATCACCAACCGGGAAACGATCGGTCGGCGAGGATGCGGTGAAGCACATCACCGAGCGTTGAGGGGCTTTAATCTAAATCGGCGATGGAGAGGAATCCGAGCCTGCCGATCCTTTCCCGAGTTTAATCAAAAAATCAGATTCTAAAGGAGGCAAATCTGGATTTAATCTCTCGAATATTGAATGTGTCAAAAAAGCAACGCCGATAACTTTATAGCATCGAGACCCTATAAAGCTCTTCCATTGCAATCCTGCATTCCGGCATGAGTAAGCAGAATTGAGCAGACCCGCCCCCAGGAGGCAGCGGTCTGACAGGCGGGATGGGTGTAGACGGATGGCACAGCGGATATCGAACGGGCGCGCCCTGTATCGGGCATACGTGGCCTCGACGGCGCTGGTCGGCATCATGGTCCGGGTCGAGGGGCGGCCGACCCTCCTTCACCTCCCGTCCTCCGCGTCCCTCTTGCGCGAGCGGATCGCCCGCCTCTTGACGCTGGCCGTCGAGGCGCCGGCCTCGCTGATGGCCCGGTTGGGTGCCCTGGTTCCGAGGCGGACCCGCGGCGTGCGTCCGGCTGCGCGGATCGGGCGGCGGAAGTGGCGTGGGGGGGGG
>CAZZZJ010000042.1:6103-13525 GCA_964658355.1 Beijerinckiaceae bacterium | reverse complement strand
TCCGAGGAGCTGTTCCGCAACCTGCGGGCGCTCGCCGAGAAGAAGCCGATCGTCGCCTTCGTCGACGGCACGGCGGCCTCGGGCGCCTACATCACCGCCATCGCGGCGGACCATATCGTGGCGCGCGAGACCTCGCTCGTCGGCTCGATCGGGGTGCTGTTCCAGTATCCGGACGTGTCGGGACTGCTCGACAAGGTCGGCGTGAAGGTCGAATCAGTCAAGTCCTCGCCGCTCAAGGCCGAGCCGTCGGGCTTTACCCCGACCTCGCCGGAAGCCCGTGCCGCGCTGGCGGCGGTGGTCGGCGACACCTATGCCTGGTTCAAGAACCTCGTGGCCGAGCGGCGTGGGATGGACGGCGCCCAGGTCGCCACGGTCTCCGACGGGCGGGTGTTCAGCGGCCGCCAGAGCGTGCCCCTGAAGCTCGTGGACGAACTCGGCAGCGAGCGGCAGGCGATCGCGTGGCTGGAGACCGCGCGCAAGGTGCCCAAGAACCTGCCTGTGACCGACTGGAAGCCCGCCTCCGGCCAGGGGTTCGGCCTGTTCTCGGCGCTGGGCGTCGGGGCCGACCTCCTCGGGTTCGACGGTCTCTCCGCCCGGCTGGCCGAGGCCGGCGCCGAGGCGCGGGCCGTCGGCAGCGGCGGCATGCTGGTGCTGTGGCGCCCGAGCCCGTCCGCCGCGCCCTGATCGGCGCGATCCATCAGGATTCGCGCACCGGAACTTCGAGAAGACCAGACGCCATGATCAAGTCGGAGCTCGTCCTCAAGATCGCCGAGCAGAACCCGCACCTCTACCAGCGGGACGTCGAGACGCTGGTCAACGCGATCCTCGACACGATCGCCGACGCGCTGGCGCGGGGCGACCGGGTCGAGCTGCGCGGCTTCGGCGCGTTCTCGGTGAAGCGCCGGGATGCGCGCCGCGGGCGCAACCCGCGCACGGGTGCCGCCGTTGCCGTCTCGGAGAAGGCCATCCCCGTGTTCAAGACCGGCAAGGAGATGCGCCTGCGCCTCAACGCGGCCGGGATCGGCGAGAGCCAGTCCGCGGCCGAGTAGGGCCCTTCGGGCGCTGTCGCGGCCGGTCGGCCGGTTCATCGTCCGCGCAGCGGCAAGCGTGACGGCGTGACGACGCGTCGCCGCCGGTGCGGCGGATCGCGGATGGCCTCCCGGGCCCTCCGCAGCACAATAAGAACGGTTCGGAGAGATCGATGATCCGCTTCCTCAAGAGTCTGGTGCTGCTGCCCATCGCGATCGTCGTGATCCTGCTCGCGGTCGCCAACCGCGATCCCGTCCGCCTCTCGCTCGACCCGTTCTCGCCCGATCCGGTGTTCAGCGTGACGCTGCCGCTCTATGCGATCCTGTTCGGCGCCGTGGCGCTCGGCATCGTCGTCGGCGGCATCTTCGCGTGGCTCGGACAGGGCAAGGCCCGCCGCCAGGTCCGCCATCGCGGCCGCGAGATCCGCCGGCTGGAAGGCGAGACCGAGCGGCTGAAGGCCTATGCCCCGCCGGAGCCCGGCACCTCCCTGACGCTGCCGGGGCGGACCGCGCTGCCGGCACCGCGCTGAAACCGACGGGCGTCTGAGCCTCGGGCCATGTCGATACGCGTCAAGATCTGCGGCCTGAGCACGCCCGACACGCTGGCCGCCGCACTGGAGGCCGGCGCCGACTGGATCGGCCTGGTGCGGTTCGAGAAAAGTCCGCGCCATGTCGGGCTCGACGCGGCCCGCCGCCTCTCCGAACAGGCGCGCGGCAGGGCCGAGCGGGTCGTTCTGCTGGTCGACCCCGACGATGCCGCGCTCGACGCCGCGATCGCGGCGATCGACCCGGATCTGATCCAGCTGCACGGCTCCGAGAGCCCGGAGCGCGTCGCCGCGATCCGTAGCCTCACCGGCCGGCCGGTGATGAAGGCCCTGGGCATCGCGACCCGCGCCGACCTCGACCGGATCCCGGCCTACGCGGGCGCCGACCGCCTGCTCCTCGACGCGAAGCCGCCGCCTGGTGCCGCGCTTCCCGGTGGAAACGGCCGGGCCTTCGACTGGGACCTCCTCGCCGGCGCGGACCTGCCCGCAGGCTGGATGCTGTCCGGCGGCCTCGACGGGTCGAGCGTGGCCGCGGCGCTCGCCCGGACCGGCGCAACCTCGGTCGACGTCTCCTCCGGCGTCGAATCGCGCCCCGGCGTGAAGGATCCGGAGCGGATCGCCGCCTTCGTCAGCGCGGCCCGCGCCGCCGGCTGAGCCGGATCATCCCGCTCGAAGGTCGGCGAGCGCGCGCCGCTGCCGCCCCTCGGCGTCGAAGTTCGCTGGGGCGAGCCAGGCCGCGAACGCCGCCCGCACTCCCGGCCATTCGGCATCGGTGACCGAGAACCAGGCGGTGTCGCGGGAGCGGCCCTTCACCACGACGGCGTTGCGGAAGATCCCCTCGAAGCTGAAGCCGTAGCGCAAAGCCGCCGCGCGCGAGGGTGCGTTGAGCGCATCGCATTTCCATTCGTAGCGGCGGTAGCCGAGTTCGTCGAAGGCGCGGGCCATCATCAGGGCCATGGCCTCGGTCGCGGCCGGCCGCTGCGCCAGCGCGGGTGAAAAGTGCAGGTGCCCGACCTCGATGACGCCGTTGGCCGGATCGATGCGCAGGTACGACGCGAGGCCGACCGCCCGGCCGGTCTGCGCATCGACGATCGCGTGGAACAGCGGGTCGGCCCCGGCCGCCATCCCGTTCAGCTCGGCTCGGTAGGCGGCTTGCGTCTCCGGCAGGATGCCGCCGAGATAGGTCCAGCTCCGCCGGTCGGGGGCGGCGGAGAACGCGGAGAACAGGTCGGCGGCGTGGCGTTCCGCGTCGAGGGGCTCGACCCGGCAGGTCCGACCGCTCATCGGCGCGCGCGGCGGCAGCGGACGCGGGCTCCAGTCCGGCAGGTCCGGCCCGATCGGCTGGCCGAAGGTGTTCTGGCGCGCGCTCATCGTCCGCTGCTCCGTTCCTGCACCAGGGATGCCATCATCAGGGCCGCCATGCCGTCCTGGCCGCCCGCTTCGCGAAAGCCCGCTACCACGCCGTCGCGGTCGGCCTGCGTCCGGTTCTGGCTGACCTTCCACTTGCCCGCGATGCGCGCCACGGGAATCTCGATCCCGACGATGCCCTTCACCTGCGCGTCGGTGAAGGGTTTGGGCGCGTCGTCCACCGACCAGGGTTCGGGCCGCGAGGCCTCGCGCAGGTCCGTCAGGTCGGCGATCTGTAAGCGCAGCCAGGCGGGATCGTCGATCACCATCGGCCGGCCCCAGGCGTGGACGGTGGCGTAGTTCCAGGTCGGCACCACCTTCCCGGTCTCACGCTTGGTCGCGTACCAGGACGGGGTGACGTAGCCCTGCGGTCCCTGGAACACCACGAGGCAGTCCTCGACCGCCGCCAGCTCGCGCCATTGCGGGTTGGCGCGGGCCAGATGCGCGCGCAGCGTTCCCCGCTCGGAGGCCGCGCCGTCGATCAGGAACGGGATTGGGTTCGCCATCAGGCCGCCGGGTCCGGCGGTGACCAGCAGGCCGAGGGGATGGGCGCGGATCAAGGCGTGCTGCGCCCCGAGGTCGTCCTCCCTGAAATGCGGTGGCTGGTACATCGCGGCGCTCCCGACCGGTGGAAGCCCGTGCTTGACCGTCGGGCGGTCCAGGCGAAAGATCCGGTTTGCCGCAATCGACTGGACCACTTCGTGCCCGAAGCCCGACGCGCCGGACCTGTCGGGGCAAGACCCCTTCCCCTCGTCCTCGATCTCGGTTCCGACGCGGACGTTCCTTTGACGGGCGTTCACTCGGCGGGCGTTCCTTTGCATGTGCGGATCGGCGATGCGCTCCGCCGCGCGATCTTGGAGCGCCGGATCGCCCGCGGCGCCCGCCTTCCCGGCTCGCGGGTGCTCGCCGAGGATCTCGGATGTGCCCGCGGCACCGTGCTCGCCGCCTTGGAGCAACTGGTCGCCGAAGGCTACCTGACGGCGCGCGCGGGCTCCGGTACCCGCGTGGCGGCCACCTTGCCCGACGACGTCCTGGCCGTCTCAGGTCTGCCGGAGGCCGGGCCCTCCCCGCCGCTTCCCGTGCTGTCGCGGCGCGGGACGGCCCTGATGGCGTCGTCGTCGCGGGCGTGGTTCTCGGCGCCCATGGCACCGGCCGCCTTCGCCCTCGGGCGCCCGGCCGCCGACGCCTTTCCGTTCGCGGTTTTCGGCCGCCTGCTCCAGGCCGAGTGGCGCGACGGCGCCACGCCGCCGCATCCGCTCGGCGATCCGCGCCTGCGCGCCGCCACCGCCGCCTACCTCGCGGCCACCCGCGGCGTCGCCTGCACGGCCGACGACGTGATCGTGACGGCGGGCATCCGCCAGAGCCTGCGGCTGCTGGCCCAGCTGCTGCTCGATCCGGGCGAGGCGGCGCTGGTCGAGGATCCGGGATTTCCCGGCATCGCGCTGGCGCTGGCGGAAGCGGGCCTGCGCCCCTCGGCCGTTCCGGTCGGGCCGGGAGGCCTGGCGATCGACCGGGCGCGCTCCGCCGCCACGGCCCGCCTCGCCGTGGTGACCCCGGCCCATCATTATCCGCTCGGCCACGCCATGAGCCTCGAGAACCGGCTGGCGCTGCTCGCCTGGGCCGAGGCGACGGGCGCCTGGATCGTCGAGGACGATTACGGCGGCGAGTATCGCTATGCCGGCCGGCCGCTGCCGCCGCTGCGTGCCCTCGACCGGACCGGACGGGTGATCTACGCCGGCAGCTTCTCCAAGGTGCTGCTGCCGGCCCTGCAGCTGAGCTACCTCGTGCTGCCGCCCGGGCTGGCCGGTCCGGTCCAGCGGGCCCTCGCGGAGACCGGCCCGGCGCCGTCCGGCCTCGGCCAGGCCGCCCTCGCCCGCTTCATCGAGGAGGGCCATCTCGGCCGTCACCTGCGCCGGACGCGGAAGCTCCATGCCGGGCGGCAGGCCGCCCTGCTCGCCGCCGCCCGCGACCATGCGGCGGGCCTGATCGAGATCGCGCCGCTGGAGGGCGGCATGCACCTCGTCGCCCGCCCCGGTCCGGACTGGCCGCCCCGGCTCGGCGACGTCGCGGCCGTCGCCGCCCTCGCGCGGGCCGGCATCGCGGCCGTGGCGCTCTCGGCCTACCATGCCGACCCTGCGGAGGCGGCACAGGGCCTCCTGCTCGGTTACGCCGCCGTGCCCGAGCGCGCGATCGTGCCGGCGGTGGTACGCCTGGGGGAAATCCTGCGGGCTGACGGCGCGGGCTGATGGCGGGCTCGGGAGATGATCACGACCGTTGATCGTCCCGGGCGGCCGATCGGACGGGATCGGCTTTGCCCAATCAGGCCGGCACCGCCTCCTTCGTCTCGGCTCTCACCGGTTGCGGCCCGGCGCGGTAGGCGGCGGAGGCGTCCTCCGTGCGCCAGCAGGCGGCCAGATGCCCGCCGCCGACTTCGATCGAGGGCGGCGTCTCGCGGCACTTGTCGATCGCGAGGAAGCAGCGCGGCGCGAAGGGGCAGCCGGCGGGGCGGTTGGCGAGGTCCGGCGGGCTGCCGGGGATCGTCTGGAGCCGCGCGCGCTTCCCGTCGACCTCCTTGGCCAGCGCCCCCTCCGCACGGCTGCGCAGCAGGCCGATCGTGTAGGGGTGGTGGGGATCGAGCACCACCTGATGCGCCGTGCCGGTCTCGACGATGCGGCCGGCATACATCACCGAGATCCGGTCGGCGACCTCGACCGCCGCGCCGAGATCGTGCGTCACCAGGATGATCGACAGACCGAGGTCGCGCTGCAGCTCGCGCAGCAGCAGCAGGATCTGGATCTGCACCGTGGCGTCGAGTGCGGTGGTCGGCTCGTCGGCGAGCAGGACCTGCGGCCGGCACGCGAGCGCGAGCGCGATCATCGCACGCTGGCGCATGCCCCCCGACATCTCGTGCGGATACGCGTCGAGGCGCCGCTCCGGGCTCGGGATGCGGACGCGCTCGAACAGTTCGAGTGCTCGCTGCCGGGCTCCCGCCGCGTCGATCGTTTCGTGGCGGCGGATGGCTTCCGTGATCTGCCGGCCGACGGTGTAGACCGGATCGAAGGCGAGCAGCGGCTCCTGGAAGATCATCGAGACCACGTGCCCGCGGAAATCGGCGAGCTCGCGCTTCGACAGCGCCAGCACGTCGCGGCCCGCGACCGCGATCCCGCCGCGCGTGCGGCTGCGGCCCTCGGGGAACAGGCGCAGGATCGCGCGGAGCGTCACGCTCTTCCCCGAGCCCGACTCGCCGATCAGCGCCATCGCCTGGCCGCGCTCGAGCCGGAGATCGACGCCGTCGACCACCTCGACCTTGCCGAAGCCGACCTTGAGGTCCGTGAGCTCGACCGCGGGGGCCGAGGTGCTCGCGCCCGCGCTCGTCGCCGCGTTCATTGCCGCACTCATGCCGCCACCTGCTCGGCGGCCGGCGCCGCGGAATGGCCCGAGCCCGGCTGGCGGGCGAAGCAGGCGGCCTGGTGCAGCGGCGCGATCGGGTCGAGCGGCGGCGTCGCCTGGGAGCAGACCGGTTCGGCGAGCCGGCAGCGCGGATGGAAGCGGCAGCCGTCCGGCGGGTCGATCGGGTTCGGCGGGTCGCCGGTGAGCAGGGCGGCCTGCGTCCGGTTGTCGGGATCCAGCGACGGCATCGAGGCGAGCAGCGCCTGGGTGTAGGGGTGGGCCGGCTCGGCCAGCACCGTGTCCGAGGGGCCGAGCTCGGCGACGCGGCCGAGATACATCACCATCACCCGGTCGCAGATGAAGCGCACCACGTTGAGGTCGTGGCTGATGAACAGGTAGGTCAGCCCGAACTCCGCCTTGAGGTCGAGGAGCAGGTTGAGCACCTGCGCCTCCACCGACTTGTCGAGGGCCGAGACCGCCTCGTCGAGGAGGATCAGCCGCGGTTCGAGAGCCAGGGCGCGGGCGATGTTGACCCGCTGGCGCTGGCCGCCGGACAGCTCGTGCGGGTAGCGCCCGGCGAAGCGCTTCGGCTCCAGGCCGACGCGGGCGAGCAGGCCGCGGGCGCGCTCGATCGCCGCGCGGCTGCCGATCCCGTTCACCGTCGGCCCGAAGGCGATCGAGGCCTCGACCGTCATGCGGGGGTTGAGCGAGGCGTAGCTGTCCTGGAACACCATCTGCACCTGGCGGCGATAGGTCCGCCACGGCATCGCGCGCGATCCCACCGCCTCGCCGTCGAACAGGATCTCGCCGGAATCGCGCTCGATCAGGCCCATCAGGAGCTTGGCCGTCGTCGACTTGCCGCAGCCGGATTCGCCGACGATCCCGAGGGTCTCGCCCTTCAGGGCCTGGAAGTCGACGCCGTCGACGGCGCGCACCACCGACTTCTTGCCCCCGACCCCCTTGCGCACGGGGAAGTGCTTGACGAGGCCCGAGACCGACAGGAGCGGCTGGGCCGGGCCGCCGCGGTCCCGCAGGGAAGCGGTCGCGAGGTC
>CAZZZJ010000042.1:0-6003 GCA_964658355.1 Beijerinckiaceae bacterium | reverse complement strand
CCCGAGGCCAGGATCATCGAGACCGAGATCAGGCCGGTGGAATAGACGAAGATCGGCCCGACCACGTTGCCGAGCACCTGCACCCGCATGATCGTCAGCGCCGAGGCGCCCGACAGCCTCGCCGCGTCGATGTAGTCGCGCGCCCGGATGCCGGTGGTGACGCTCTCGGAGATGCGGGCGATCTGGGGCACGAACACGCAGGTCAGCGAGACGATGGCGTTGAAGATGCCGGCCCCGAGCGCGCCCGAGAGCGCGATGGCGAGCAGCACCGAGGGGAAGGCGAAGAACACGTCGATGGTGCGCATCAGGATCGTGTTGGTCCAGCCGCCGACGTAGCCGGCGACGATCCCGATCGACGAGCCGATCACGAAGGCGATCAGCACCGGGGTCACGCCCATGAACAGCGACAGCCGCGCGCCGACCATCAGACGGCTCAGCATGTCGCGGCCGAGTTCGTCCGAGCCGAGCCAGTAGGTCGCGTCGCCGACGGGTTTCAGGCGGCGCAGCATCGAGCCGCGATACGGGTCCATCGGCGTGATCCACGGCGACAGGATCGCGATGACGACGATGGCGAGGATCACCAATCCGGCGGCGATGGCGACGGGATCGCGGACCAGCCGGTGGCCGACATGGCCCCAGTAGCCGCGGGAGGCCACGAAGGCGCCGGGCTCGACCTCGGTGGAGACGGGAACGACGCCCCCGTCGAGGGCCATGGTGGCGGCGGTCACGGGTGCGGTCATCGGATCAGGCCCGCTCGATGCGCGGATCGAGTGCGGTCTGCATCACGTCCACGAGGAGGTTGAGGGCGACGAAGAACATCGCCAGCACCAGGATCGAGCCCTGGAGCAGGGGCAGGTCGCGCTGGAAGATCGCGGCGTTCAGGAGGAAGCCGGTGCCGGGCCACGCGAACACCGTCTCGATCAGGATCGAGCCGCCGAGCAGGTAGCCGAGCTGCAGGCCCATGATCGCGAGCGCCGTCGGCGCCGCGTTGCGGACCACGTGCTTGAACACGCCGACCTCGTCGAGGCCCTTGGCGCGCAGGGCCTCCACGAAGTCCTGGGCGAGGATGTCGGCGACGAGCGCCCGCACGGTGCGGGCGATGATGCCCATCGGGATCACCGACATCGTGACGGCGGGCAGGATGATGAAGCGCAGGTGCTCGAAGTCCGGCCGCCAGTTGCCGGAGCCGTCCGGCCCCGCCCCGGTCGGCGGCAGCCAGCCGAGGTTGGCCGAGAAGATGATCACCAGCACCATGCCGAGCCAGTAATGCGGCACCGAGACGCCGAAGACCGAGATCGCGGAGGCGATCCGGTCGAGGATCGAGTTGCGGTGATAGCCGGCGACGAACCCGAACAGGGTGCCGAAGGTGAAGCCGATCAGCGTCGCGACCGAGGCGAGGATCAGGCTGTTGACCACCGCCCTGGAGACTTCGCCGAGGACGGGCCGGCCGGTGGCGATCGAGACGCCGAGGTCGCCGTGCAGGACGTGCCAGAGCCAGATCGCGTATTGCACCGGCAGCGGCTTGTCGAAGCCGTAGGCGGCGCGCATCTCGTCGATCGTCGCCTGCGTCGCGTCCGCCGGCAGGATCGCGCTCAGGGGATCGCCCGGCGCGAGGTGGACCAGGAGGAAGCAGACGAGGCTGACCCCGAACGCCACCGGCGTCACGGCGACGAGGCGCTTGAGGATGTAGAGCAGCATCGGATGCGGGTTTCCTTATTCCGATTCCAGGTTTCGGCTCGGTTTCGGCTCGTGGTTTTCCCTCCCCCGCTTCAGGGGGAGGGATCGCCCTACTTCCCCGCCGCGATGGTGATGTTCGAAAAATCCTGGAACCAGTTCTGCGCCTGGACGAAGCCCTTCACCTTCGGGCTCATCGCCCGCGGGTTCACGTCGTGGGTGATCATGATGAACAGTGCGTCGTCGACGAACTTCTCGTGAACCTTCTCCAGCACCGCCGTCTGCTCGGCCCTGTCGAAGGTGTTGCGCACCTGATCGAACAGCTTGTCCATCGCCGGATCGCAGTAATATCCCCAGTTCGTGCCGTTCGGCGGCGCGAAGTTGCACTGCAGGTGCCGGATGAAGCCGGTGAAGGGGTCCTGGATGAAGTAGGAGTAGTTGATGCCCGTGACGCCGCGCGAGATGTCGGCCTTGGCGCCGGCGCGCCAGATGTTGATCAGCGTGTTCCACTCGACGACCTCGTAGTCGACTTGGATGCCGACCTCGGCGAGGTTCTGCTGCACGAACTCGTTCATCGGCAGCGGCTGCATCTGGCCGGAGCCCGAAGCCGAGATCGCGATCTTGGTCTTCAAGGGCTTGTTCGGCCCGTAGCCCGCTTCCGCCAGCAGCTTCTTGGCGGCGGCCGGATCGTACTTCACCTGGAAGGTCGGATGGCCGAACCATTGGTGGCCGGGCGGGAAGAAGCCGGTGGCCGGCACCGCGAGACCGCCGAGCAGCTCCTTCAGGCCGTCGCGGTCGATGGCGAGGTTGGCCGCCTTGCGCACCCGGATGTCGTTCCAGGGCGAGCCCTCGACGCGGGACAGGTGCCAGGTCCAGTTGTGCGGATAGGTGTTGGTGACGATGGTGAAGCCGGCGCCCTTCAGCGAGGCGACGGCGTCGGGCGCGGGCGCCTCGATCCAGTCGACCTGGCCGGAGCGGAGCGCCGCGACGCGGGCGTTGGCCTCGGGCAGCGGCACCAGCACGAGCTTGTCGAGCTTCGGAACGCGCGCCTTGTCCCAATACTCCTTGAAGGGGACCATCTCGGCGCGCTCGCGCGGGGCGAACAGGGTCAGCTTCCACGGACCGGTGCCGGACGGCGTCTTGGCGAAGGCGTCCCAGGACTTGCCGAGCTTCTCCCACTGGGCCGGCGAGGACATCATCACCCAGGCGATCTGGTAGGGCAGCGTCGCGTCCGGCACCTTGGTGACGATCTCGACGGTGAGCGGGTCGACCACGCGATAGCTCGCCACCGCCGGGATGCGGGTGCGCCCCTGGGCCGACTGGCGCGGATCGTATTGCGGGCTGTCGTTCTTGAGCAGCTTGTCGAGGTTCCACACCACGGCGTCGGCCGTGAAGTCGGAGCCGTCGTGGAATTTCACGCCGGGGCGCAGCTTGAACGTCCACTTGGTCTTGTCGGTGGCGTCCACCGCCCAGCTCTCCGCCAGCCCCGGCACGAGGTCGGAGGGCTTGGTCGCCGAGGACAGGTCCCAATTGATCAGCCCGTCGTAGACCGTGTAGCCCAAGAAGCGCATGCCCTCGCCGCCATTGTCGGCCTGGCCGGTGGTCAGGGGGATGTCGGAGGCGGTCATGCCGATCCGAAGCGTGCCCTGCGCCATCACAGCCGGGGCCGACAGCATCAGGGCGCCGGCGAACGCCGCACGGGCGGTGAAGGTCTTCATCGAGCGGAACGGCATGTCGGGCGGGTTTGCTCCGTGAGCCGGGCGCCCGTGACCGGGCTCCCGAGGGGACGCCCAGGTCTATGCAAGCGCGCGGCCAGACCGGCACGGAGGCGTCATCCGTAATTCGATCGGACGGCGCCGCGGATCGGCGCGCGCCCTAGCCGTCGATCAGGCTCACATGCGCGGCGACCACGCGCCAGCCTTCGGGAAAGCGCACCCAGGTCTGGCTCTGGCGCCCGATCCGCCCCGGAGCGGCGTCCCGGGCGAACAGGGTCATCGCGGTGGCGAAATCCCGGCCGTAGGTGGTGATCACCGTCTCGGACAGCGTCCGCTCCAGGCCCACGGGCGAGCGCGCCCGGCGGAAGGCGCGGATCGCGTCCATGCCGTAGAGGTTCTCGCCTCCGCCGTAGCGGATGGTGCGGGGATCGTCGCGGAACAGCGCCTCAAGCACCGGCACGTCGTTCCTCGTCAGTGCCGTTTCGTAGGCCCGGAACGCCGCCTCGACCTCGGCCTTCACCGCGACATCGTCGATCACCATCACGACAGCTCCGCGATCGGGGCGCGGACGGTGCCGAGCCGTTCCAGCACGCGCGCCACGCGAAGCGCCACGTCCTCGCGCCAGGGCGCGGCGATGACCTGCACGCCGAGCGGCAGCCCGCCGTCGACCCAGACGGGCACCGCCGCCACCGGCAGGCCGATGAACGAGATCGGCTGCGTGAACACGCCGATATTGGCCCGTACCGGCAGGGAGACGCCGTCGAGGATGAAATGCGTCTGCCCGCGCGGCGGCGCCCGGCAAGGCGTGGACGGCGCCAGGATCACGTCGACCTCCTCGAACAGCGCGGCCACCGCTTCGCGATACCAGCGGCGGAAGCGCTGCGCCCGCTGCACGAAGGGCGCCGGCAGCATCGCTCCGGCGATCAGGCGGTCGCGCACCGCCGGATCGAAATCCTCCGGCCGGGTCCGGAGCCGGTCGAGATGGAGGGCGGCGCCCTCGGCCGCGGTGATCAGGTAGGCCGCCGCCCGGGCGCGGGCGGCTTCGGGGATCTCGACGACCCGCGTCGCGGAGAGCGCGCGCGCCACCACCTGCACCGCCGCGAACGCCTCCGGGTCGCCGCCGCGCGCGAAGTAGCCGCCGGCCACGGCGATCCGCAGATCGCCGAGCCCGGATTCCAGACCCGGCAGGACGGGCTCCGCGGGCCGGGCGGTCGCCGCCGGGTCGTCGGGGTCGGGTCCCTGCATGGCATCGTAGGCGAGCGCCAGGTCGGTGACGCTCCGTCCCATCGGCCCGAGATGGTCGAGGCTGCCGACGAAGGGGAAGCTGCCGGCCCGCGTCAGGCGGCCGTAGGTGGGCTTCAAGCCGAAGCAGCCGCAGAAGGCCGAGGGCACGCGGATCGAGCCGTTGGTGTCGGAGCCGAGCGACAGCGGCACGAGGCCGGCGGCAACCGCCCCGCCCGACCCGCCCGACGACCCGCCGGTCATGTGGCCGGCGCCGTGCGGGTTGCGGCTGTCGCCGTCGTGCACGTTCTCGCCGGTGAAGTCGTAGGCGTACTCGCCCATGTTGAGCGCGCCGACGAGAACCGCGCCCGCCGCCTCCAGGCGGCGCACCAGGGCACCGTCGCGAGTCGCGGGCGCCCGGTCGCGGTTGATCTTCGATCCCGCCCGCGTCGGCAGGCCGGAAAGGTCGATCAGGTTCTTCACCGCGAAGGGCACGCCGGCGAGCGGCCCCATGGCCTCGCCGGCGGCGCGGCGCGCATCGACGGCGTCGGCCGCGGCGCGGGCGCGGGCGGTCGTCACCTCGGTAAAGGCGTTGATCGCCGGATCGATCCGGCCGATCCGCGTCAGCGTGGCCTCTGTCACGGTGCGGGCCCGAACGCGCCCGTCCGCGACGCCGGCGGCGATCGCCGACGCCTCGGCGCGGCTCCAGTCGATGTCCCGAGCGTCCATCGCCTCAGGCCTCGAAGACCGGTGCGGCCTCGGCCTCGTCGGGCAGCGGGAAGCCGTCGACGAGTGCCGCGGCGGCGGCGAGGATCCGGAGGTTGGCCGTCACCGGCGCGATCCAGGCGGGATCGAGTGTCAGCCCGAGCGACGGCGCGACGGCGGCTGCGACGGCGTCGAGGTCGGGAGCCGGCGGATCGAGCTTCGTCATCGGGTATCCTCATCAAGCGATGGCGGATCGAGCGGGCAAGGGCCGCGCCAAGCGACGTACCGGGGGGGGCATCTCTGAAATGCCTAATCCTCAGGCATGATCCGGCGAGTCCTTGTTGCCCATTCCATAGGCACTTGCTCGCCGGCGCGTCTCTTGGTGGCCTTGCGGATCGGCCCGCCCGAAGCATGGCCGCGGCGATGGCGGCGAACAGGCAATCTCTTGCCGGGGACCTACGCCTGGCCTGGCATGGCGAACCGGTTGGAGGGGGCTGAAGAGGCAATTCGTGAACTCTCGACAACAAGAATACGATACGTAGTTAATTCCCTAATTATCAAAAGGAGAACCTGTTGTCGTGCTCCTCCACCGAACGCATGATCGCGGGTCCCGAGACGTCGAGCACGGACGGACGCGTCGAATGGGCACCGGCGAAATCCGCTTGGGTCGGCGGCATGAGCCTCGCGG
>CAZZZJ010000041.1:9923-13669 GCA_964658355.1 Beijerinckiaceae bacterium | reverse complement strand
TGACCAAGTACGCGCTCTACATCGCCTTCTTTCCGCAGGTTCTCGCCGGCCCGCTCGTGCGCTGGAGCGAGATCATGCACCAGTTCGACGAACGCCCCTACGCGCGCCCGGACGCCGCGGAGCGGATCGGGCGCGGGCTGATGCTGCTCACGGTCGGCCTGTCGAAGAAGGTCTTCTTCGGCGATCCCCTGGCGGCCTACGTCAATCCGGTGTTCCAGGCCGCCGCCGCCGACAAGGCCGTGACGATGGCCGAGGCGTGGCAGGCGACGCTCGGGTTCACCTTTCAGATCTATTTCGACTTCTCCGGCTACACCGACATGGCACTCGGCATCGCGCTGCTGTTCGGGCTGGTGCTGCCGCAGAACTTCGACGTGCCCTACCGCGCCGCGTCGCTCCGCGACTTCTGGCGGCGCTGGCACATGACCCTGTCGCGGTTCCTGCGCGACTATCTGTACATTCCGTTCGGCGGCAATCGCCACGGCCTCGGCATCCAGGTCGGCGCGCTCTTCGCCACGATGACGCTGGGCGGCCTCTGGCACGGGGCCGGGCTGACCTTCGTCGCCTGGGGCGCGCTGCACGGGGCGGGGCTGGGCGCGGGCATCCTGTTTCACAAGGGCCGCCTGCGCATGTCGGCTTTCTTCGGCTGGGCGCTCACGTTCCTGTTCGTGGTGCTGAGCTGGGTTCTGTTCCGCGCCACCAGCTTCGAGGCCGCGTCGATCGTGTTCAAGGGGCTGTTCGGATTCGGTCCAGCCGGCAGCGGCTTCAAGTGGCGGACCATCGCGCTCGCCGCAGCGGTGGCGATGCTCGGGCCGAACGCCTGGAATGCGGTTCACCGCCTGCCGCCGAACCGGCTGATCGCCGCCGCCCTCGCGCTGCTGTTCGTCGTGGTTCTCCTCAAGATCGGCGACGATGGGAATTACGACTTCATCTATTTCCAGTTCTGAGCCGATGGAGAGCCCGTCGCCCGTCGAGGCCTGGCACGATTTTTCCCGGACCGCCGTGGTCACGGCCATCGGGTTCGTGGTCGGCTACCTCGCCCTCGCCATCGCGATCGACCCCTACGACAGCGGGCGGTCGACCTTGTTCTCGGTCGGCGGCGTGCGTCCTCAGGGACCGCGCACGGCGGTGGCGGTCCGCGGACGCGACCGGGCGTATGCGGGCGCGATCCTCGGCAACTCTCACATCCAGCTCGTGGAGCCGGCCCGCCTCTCGGCCGCCACCGGCATCCCGTTCGTGCAACTCTCCGTGCCGGCGACGGGTCCGATCGAACAATTCCCGATCCTCGGCTGGTACCTGCGTCACCATCCGGCCCCCGAAGCCCTGGTGATGGCGGCCGACGACCTGTGGTGCGTCGATGATTCTGCACCGCCATCCGACAAGCCGTTCCCGTTCTGGCTCCTCGATCCCGACCCGGTCGCCTATGCCTTCGGCCTGCTGCGCTTCGACGTGGCGCAGGAGGTCGCGGGCCGGATCGGCTGGCTGATGCGCCCGGGCCGCCCAGTCGCCCGCAGGGATGGCTGGTGGGACTACGAACGGGATTACCGGCACCTCGGTGCCCACGGCGATCCCGGGCTCCCGGCGAATGGTGAGCCGGCCGCGCCGGACGCGCCCGAACCGTACAAGGCCGGTCCGTTCCCCGTCGCCGCACGCTTTTCGGAGATGCTCGCTCGCATCCCGCCGGAGACGCCGGTCGTACTGGTGTTTCCGCCGATCCATGCCTCCGCGCTTCCGAGGCCGGGCACCGCGCGCGCATCCGCCGAACGGGCGTGCCGCGCCGCCATCGCCGACGCGCTCGCATCCCACCCGCGGAGCGTGGTGCTGGACCGCCGCCGCGACACGCCCGAGACTCGCGATCGCGCGCTGTTCTTCGACCAGAGCCATTACCGGCACGCCATCGCCGATGCGCTGACCGATGCCATCGCTGCGGCGATCGTCCGGCTGAGGGCCCCATCGGAGGTCCGGGATTGAGCATACCAATCTCGGACCGTCGCCGGCGACCGTGGCGTCTATGCCGCATCAATTGGCGCAACGTGTGCAAGCACCGGAGGCTGCCCGCGGGTGCGTTGTAGCAGCAATCTACCTAGACTATACGGCAGGCCACTATCGCCGCAGACCGGCCGTACGAGACTATGGAAGGGCGACGAATGGCGAAGGTAACGCTGGAGGACGGCTACGTTCCGTCCGACGACGAGCCCTTCATGAACGAGCGTCAGCGCGAGTATTTTCGGCGCAAGCTGCTCGGCTGGAAGAGCGACATCCTGCGCGAGGCGCAGGACACCCTGGTGGCGTTGCAGAGCGAGAACGAGAACCATCCCGACCTCGCCGATCGGGCCTCGTCGGAGACCGACCGGGCGATCGAGCTTCGGGCCCGCGACCGGCAGCGCAAGCTCACCGGCAAGATCGACGCGGCGCTGGCGCGGATCGAGGACCGATCCTACGGCTATTGCGAGGAGACCGGGGAGCCGATCTCGCTGCGCCGGCTCGACGCCCGGCCGATCGCGACGCTGTCGCTGGAGGCTCAGGAACGCCACGAGCGCCGCGAGCGCGTCTACCGCGACGACTGATTTATTGCATTGCACCCTCACATACGTCTGTAAAGCGGGCGACGACAGGGTGACGATCTCAAAGTCTGCGAAGCTCTGCTGTAGGAACTGTCGGCCTGACGAAGGCTTGATCCGATGAAAACATCGGAGATGTCTACATGAACGGCGATACCCTGATTCCGGTCCTCGCGATCGGCACGATCGTGGTCGCGACGGTGATCGCGGTCTGGCAGCGGATGCGCGTCGCGGCGCAGAAGCATGATCCGGAACGATCCGCCATCATCTCGGGCCACGGCGAGGCGCCGCGCCCGAATCGACCCGGCACCGAGCACACCTGATCGCGGGCGCCACCTCTGATCAGAACGGCAGCAGGATATCGACGATCTGCTGGCCGTAGCGCGGCTGCTGGACATCGGTGATCTGTCCACGGCCGCCATAGGCGATACGGGCCTGCGCGATCTTCGTCGAATCGATGGTGTTGTCGGATTCGATGTCCTCCGGCCGGACAACGCCGGCGACCACCAGCTCGCGCACCTCGAAGTTGATGCGGATCTCCTGCTTGCCTTCGACCACGAGGTTCCCGTTCGGCAGGACCTGCGTCACGATCGCGGCGACGTTGGTCGAAACGGTTTCGTTCCGTTGCACCGAGCCGACGCCGTCGTTCGAGGAACTCGACGTGGCGGCGAGGAGCTTGTCGGGCGACACCCCTGCCGCGAGCACCGCGGCGTTCTTTTCGAGGCCGCCGGCATTCGGCAACCCGAAATTCTCGGTGTTGGTGCGCGAGCGCTTGGTCTCGTTCGAGATGTTGGCCTGATCGGTCACGTTCACCTTCACGGTGACGAGGTCGCCGATCCGCGCTGCGCGCTGGTCCTTGAAGAAGGCGCGCGAGCCGGTGCGCCAGAGCGAGTTCGGTGCGTACGAGACCGGTTGCACGTCGGGCATCGGGAGGCGCACCGGCTTGTAGCCGGCCTGTGCCGTAGGGTCTTCGATCGCCGACAGGTTGGGCTGCGCGCCGACCTGCGAAAGCCGGTCGATCGTGTTGCAGGCGCCGAGTCCGGCGCAGGTGAGAAGCGCCGCGGCCAGGGGCAGGGGACGGCGGTGGGAACGCGGGTGATGACGCATCGGATCGTATCCGCCTGATCTGGAAGACATGTTGTCAGCGAAGCGCGGTCGGCGGCTCGGCGCTCGCCTGCCGCTGCAGAG
>CAZZZJ010000041.1:6347-9823 GCA_964658355.1 Beijerinckiaceae bacterium | reverse complement strand
TGGCCGCGCATCGCGAGGCTGATGCCCGGAGACTCGTAGACGATGGTGACGGCCTCGCCGCGGGTGACGAGCTCCGGCGGGGCGGTGTCGCCCGTCCGGAGGATCGCGCCCTGGCTGAGCGTACGTTGCGCGACCTCTCCTGCGACCGTCGCAGCCGAGGCCAGCGCGTCCGGCGGTGCGGCCTCGCGTGGCCGGCGCTCGATCGTCAGCTCCGCGGCGGTGACCGGCTCGCCGCGGTTGACGGTCCGGTTCAGGATCGCGACGTCGCGCATCTCGATGACCAAGCCCGATACGCGCAGGGACGCCTGGCGCTCGCCCAACGTCATCAACCCCCCCACGCGGTGCGAGCGCGGATCGTAGTTGAGGTCCAGGGCGATCACCTGCCCGTCGAGGTCGACCGGCGCCAGCAACATCGGCCCGTCTCCGTCGAGGCGCACGCTCACCGATTTCGGATCGAGCCCGTAACCGGTCTCGAGCGCACGGCGCAGGGCGGCCTCGATCTCCTGGGCTCCGACGCGGCGAGCGGCGCGCTGCACGGCGACCTGAAGGCGGCCTCCGGTTTCCACCACCCCGAGGTTCAAGGCGGCCACCGCCTCGACGATGCGGCGCGCTTGGATCGTTCCGGTTGCGCCGAGCGCGGGGGCCCGGAACAGCGGGCGCTTGGCCGCCGCGCTCGGCGCCCCTTCCACGAGATCCTCGAGGGTCAGCGCGTCGCCCCTTGCGGTCACGTCCCCGCGCAGGCGCATCGGCTCGTCGGCCAGAGCGGGCACGGTGTAGGCACCGAGCAAGGCCATCGCGAGGAAGGCCAGGGCCGCGCGCAGCAGGACGGCGATGCCGAGGGGCGGGGTGCGAAGGACGACGAGGCGCGTGGTCGGCCGAAAGTCGGCCCCCGGGCTCGGCACGTCGTAAGCGTGAGGATATGGCATGGCCGTCGGGCTTCCGGGGCGGGGCTAGCTGCGGAACATCTGCGAGGTGGTGGACAGCATCTGGTCGGCGGCGGTGACGACCTTCGAGTTCATCTCGTAGGCGCGCTGCGCCGCGATCAGCGACGAGATCTCGGTGACGGCGTTCACGTTGGCCTCCTCCAAGTACGATTGCTGGAGGTTGCCGAAGCCCTCGCCACCCGGGAGTCCGCTGACCGCCGGCCCCGAGGCCGCCGTCTCGATGAACAAGTTGTCGCCGATGGATTCGAGGCCGGTCTTGTTCACGAAGCGCGCAAGCTGGAACTGGCCGAGGGATTGCGGGGCGGTCTGCCCGGGCAGCGTCGCCTGGACCGCGCCGGTGGCGCTGATGGTGACCGCGGTGGCGGTGTTCGGCACGGTGATGCCGGGATCGACGAGATAGCCGTCGCGGGTGACGAGCTGCCCCTGTGCCGAAAGGTCGAACGACCCGTCTCGGCTGTAGGCGGTGCGGCCGTCCGGCATCGTCACGCGGAAGAAGCCCTCGCCGCGGATCGCGATGTCGTAGTCCTTCTCCGTCGAGGTCAGCGTGCCCTGCGACATGATGCGGGCGGTCGAGACCGTCTTCACGCCCGAGCCGATGGCGAGGCCCGCCGGAAGCTGCGTGTTCTGGTCCGAGGTCGAGGCGCCGGCACGGCGCAGGTTCTGGTAGAGCAGATCCTGGAAATGCGGCTGCTGGCGCTTGTAGCCGGTGGTCCGAAGGTTGGCGATGTTGTTCGAGATGACCTGGACGTTGAGTTCCTGGGCCGCCATGCCGGTGGCGGCAGCGTAGAGCGCGCGCATCGTCTAGCTCCCGGTCAGGCGACGTCGGCGAGGCGGCGGATCGCCGTGCCCCGCAGATCGTCGAGCCGCGTGATCACGCTGGAGACCATGGCGTAGGTCCGGTTCACGTCCATCAGCCGGGTCATTTCCAGAACCGGCCGCACGTTGGACTTCTCCAGCGCCCCCGATTGAAGCCGGCCCTTGATGCCGGCGGGCTGAGGCTGCGCGGTCGAGGCGTAGAGGTTGGCGCCGGCATTGGTGAGGGACTGCGGGTTGGCGAAGGTCACGAGCTTCACCCGGCCGCGCACGCCGAGATTGGTCGAGACCGTGCCGTCCGCCCCGATCGACAGCCCGGTCTCCTGCGGATTGATGGTGATCGGGCCGCCTTCGCCCTGAACGGCGTAGCCGTCGCTCGTGACGAGGGTGCCCTGCGCGTTCACGTCGAAGGCGCCGTTGCGGGTGAAGCGGACGCCCTGCGGCGTCTGGACCGAGAAGAACGCCTCTCCCTGGATCGCGACATGGGTCGGGTTGCCGTCGGGCTCGATCGCGCCCTGGTCGAGGTCGAGGGACGTGCCCTGATCGATGACGTAGGACAGGCGGCGGTCGGGGCCGACGAAGGAATCCGCGCTCGCCGTCGGCATCAGGTATTCCTGGAACCGCGTCGAGCGGCCCTTGAAGCCGGTGGTCGAGACGTTGGCCATGTTGTTGGCGATGACGTCGAGCTCGCGCTGAAGCGCCATTTGGCTCGATACGCCGACCAGGAGGGCATTCTGCATCGTGAACTCGATCCGTCGTACCGCGGTGGCGGCGAGGGGATGTCCGCATCCCTCGTGCCAGGTTCAAAATTCAAATTTTCTCTTTTTCTGGCAACGGCTTGACGGTAGAGCGAGCCCTCTGCGAGGCGCGACGGGATCGGTCCCGCGGCAAAGCCGACCCGGCAGTTTCTGCCGCCTTAACGGCACGTTAACCTCGCCGGCCGATAGCTTGAGGCTCGACCTGCCCCGCATGCGCCGCGGGGCCGCCTCCGACCTCCGGCGCTGCCGCCGCGGAACACCGCTCATGGCCAAGAAGCCCAAGAAAGCGACCGCCGTCGAGGGTGAGGGCGGCGAGGCCGAAGCCCCGAAGAGCAAGAAGAAGCTCGTCATCATCGCGGCCGCCGTGCTGCTGCTCGGCGGTGGCGGCGGTGGCGCGTACATGATGAAGAAGCGCGCCGCCGCGCAGGCCGAGGCCGAGCAAGCCGATCAGGTCGCCGAGGTGAAGAAGCCGGCCGTGTTCCTGGACGTGCGCGAGATGTTGCTGAACCTCAGCCCCGATGCCGGCGCGGACAAGGCCAAGTTCGCCAAGGTGCACCTTGCTCTCGAACTCAAGGACGCGAAGGTCGAGAGCGAGGTGAAGCCGCTGATGCCGCGGGTCGAGGATGCGCTGCAGGTCTACATGCGCGACCTGCGCAGCACCGATCTCTCGGGGTCGCTCGGCCTGTATCGCCTGCGCGAAGAGCTGCTGAAGCGGGTCAACGTCGCGGTCTACCCCGCCCGCGTCGAGGCGGTGCTCTTCAAGGACGTGATCGTCCAGTAGCGGATCGGTCTCGCGCGCCGAGCCTCACCGCGTCCCACCCTCAATCGAGCCCATCATGGAACCCGACGACCCGAACGTGGAGGACGACTGGTCGGCGGCGCTCATCGAGCAGAGCGCGGAGGGCGGCGACGCGTCGCTGGCCGACGAATGGGGCGCGGCGCTCGCCGAGCAGGGCACCAC
>CAZZZJ010000041.1:0-6247 GCA_964658355.1 Beijerinckiaceae bacterium | reverse complement strand
TGCGCAACTTCTTCCAGGACAACGTCGAGGTCACGCTCGACAACATCACCTCCGTGCGCTTCGGCGACTACCTCAACGCCATCCCGCTGCCGACGCTGCTCGGGGTGTTCAAGGCCGATGCCTGGGAGAATTCCGGGCTCGTCACGGTCGAATCGAACCTCGCCTACTCGACCCTCGACCTCCTGCTCGGGGGCAAGCGCGGCGGCTCGTCGAGCCGCCTCGACGGTCGGCCCTTCACGACGATCGAGATGCAGCTCGTGCGGCGCCTGGTGGAGATCATCCTCGGCGACCTCGAGCTCTCGTTCCAGCCGCTCTCCCCGGTGAAGTTCGGGATCGACCGGATCGAGACAAACCCGCGCTTCGCCACCATCACCCGCCCGGCCAACGCCGCGATCCTGATCTCGCTCCGCCTCGACATGGACGGGCGCGGCGGCCTGCTGCAGATCCTGTTTCCCTACGCCACCATCGAGCCGATCCGTGAATTGCTCATGCAGAGCTTCATGGGCGAGAAGCTCGGCCGCGACCACGTCTGGGAGGGGCATCTCGCCACCGAGATCTGGCAGGCGGACGTGACGATGGAAGCGGTGCTCCACGAGATGACGCTGCCGTTGAAGCGCGTCATGGCGCTGAAGGTCGGCGACACGCTGATGTTCGACGCAAAGCCCAGCGACCTGATCACGGTCCGCTGCGGCGAGTGGGCGCTGACCCAGGGGCGGATCGGCCGGGTCGACGACAGCATCGCCGTGCAGGTGACGCGTCCCCTGCGGCGCTCGCGCACGACCATCCAGGCCTACGAGGCCTCGATGAACAACCGAAGCGACACCTGAGCGATGGACTTTCAGTCATGAGCCTCCTCGTCACGCTCGCCGCCGACGGACTCGTCGCCGTCCTGCTCGTCGCCACCATCGTGTCGTCGATGAAGCTGTCGCGACGCATCGCGCAGCTGAAGGGCGACGAGACCGCCCTGCGGCAGACCATCGGCGACCTGATGGTCGCGACAGCGACTGCCGAGCGCGCCATCGCGGGCCTGCGCAGCACGCTCGACGAATGCGACCGGACGCTGTCGGAACGCCTTGGCACCGCCGAACGCTATGCCGCCGACATCGCCGCGCAGGTCGAGGCCGGCGAGGGCGTGATCACCCGCATCGGCGCGATCGTCGCGCAGATGCGCGGCACGACCCCCCGGGCCGCCGCCTTCGCACCCGAGCCGGCCGCGGACGGCCAGCGCCCGGCCATGCGCGTCGCCAGCGAGACGCCTGCCTCCGACGGCCCGAACGGCGAGCGCCTCGGCGCCGCCGCCGCCGCCGCCCTCGCCATGACCGAGCGCGCCCTCCACCGGGTGCGGAGTCGGGCCGCATGAGTGCGGGGCCTCCCGCCCGAACCGATCCGAAACTCACGGCGCCCGTCGCCGGCAACGCTGTCGTCGGCAACGCCGCGGCTGGAAAGGCCGTCACCGCGAAGGCCGTGAAAGCCGCGACCGCGCTCGCCCGCTCGCGCCTGCGCCCGCTCCGCCCGTTGCGGCTCCGGCTGATCGATGCGGTCACGCTGGCCGCGGCGGGCCTGCTGGTGCTCAAGCTCACCGCGATGTCGGTGGAGACGCCGCAGGTCGTCACCGATCTGCCCGCCTTCGCCCGGGTCCTCTCCAAGGCCCGCACCGGCTACGAGCCGCTCGACCCCACCACCACCGGATCGGTCACGGCCAAGGAGCAACCGAAGGCCGACGCCAAGAAGCCCGAGCCGCCGCCGCAGGCTCAGCCGTCGATGCCGGAGCCGGTCTCTCTGACCGAGCGTGCTTTGCTGGAGAAGCTCGGCGCCCGGCGCGACGCGCTGAAGCAGAAAAGCGACGAGCTGGAGCTGCGTGAGAAGATGCTCGGCGAGGCGGAGCGCAAGCTCGAGACCGGCCTCGGCGATCTGAAACAGGCCGAGGACAAGGCGGACACGTCCGGCAAGGGCAAGGCGGAGGCTGAGAAGGCCGGCCTCAAGAACCTCGTGACGATGTACGAGACCATGAAGCCAAAGGACGCCGCCCGCGTCTTCGACCGTCTCGGCCAGGATGTCCTGGTGCCGCTGGTCCTC
This sequence comes from Beijerinckiaceae bacterium, assembly GCA_964658355.1. Classification (GTDB taxonomy): domain Bacteria; phylum Pseudomonadota; class Alphaproteobacteria; order Rhizobiales; family Beijerinckiaceae; genus Methylobacterium. The sequence goes on along the minus strand of CAZZZJ010000041.1, from coordinate 4,171 downwards.
GCGATGAACCCGCGCAAGATGGCGGAGGTGCTGGCGGTGATGCAGCCGGACGCCGCCGAGAAGCTGACCGTGGCCCTGGCCAACCGCGCCCGCGGCGTCGCCGGCCCGCAGGCCGCAGCCGGCGGAACGCTCGGCCCAAACGAGTTGCCGGCGATCGACCCCGGCGGGCGCTGAGCCACCCGGCGCTACGATCCCGTCACGCCGCTTTGCTCGGAAGCTCCGGCGCCGCGCGCGATCGAATCCCGATCACGCGGCGCGTCGTCGTCCAGCCACGGGATCCGCGAAGGCCGGACCTGCCGGAGCGAGCATACCCGTCGCCTGCACCAGTCCCGCACTTCCCGTCAGCGCGCCGGATCTCAGTTCGAGCCCGAGAAAACGGTCGCGGGCGAAGGGGCCGGGCAGGGTGAGGTCGGTAGCCAACGCTTGCGAGAAGCCGAAGCGGCCATAGTAAGGTGCATCCCCCACCAGCAGCACGGCGCCGTGCCCGAGGGATTCGGCTCTGCCGAGGGCGGCGTGCATCATCACCCGGCCCAGGCCCTGGCGCTGCAGCGCCGGATCGACGGCCAGCGGGCCGAGCAGGAGCGCCGGCCGGGTGCCCGCTTCGACGTTCCAGAGGCGAAGCGTCCCGACGAGGCGTCCGTGTCGGGTCGCCGAGAGGGCGAGGCCGCGGGCCGGAAGGCGCCCTTCCCGCAAGCGCTCCGAAGTCTTCATCCGGCGGTTCGCGCCGAAGCAGGCGTCGAGCAGGCGCTCGCGCGCTGCAACGTCGTGGTGGTGCTCCGCACGGATCTGGATCATGGCCGTAACCGCCCCGTCATGGCGTGACGCGTGGGATCCCGTGCATTCCTGACGGCCACCTCATGAAAGGCGGCCGAACGGCCCGCGCGGATCGAGGTCTCAGAGATGGTCCGTTCGTGAAGGGCGAAGGCCGGAACCGGATCAGATCACGATCTGCTGCAGCGGTGGGAAGCCGTTGAAGGCGACCGCGGCATAGGTCGTGGTGTAGGCGCCTGTCCCTTCGATCAGCACCTTGTCGCCGATCGAAAGCGAGATCGGCAGCGGGTATTGATCGCGCTCGTAGAGGACGTCCATCGAATCGCAGGTCGGGCCAGCCAGCACGCAAGGCGCCGTCCGGTCGCCGTCGTGGTCGGTGCGGACCGGATAGCGGATCGACTCGTCCATGGTCTCGGCCAGGCCACCGAACTTGCCGATGTCGAGATAGACCCAGCGCACCTCGTCCTCCGACGCCGACTTCTTCGAGATCAGCACCACCTCCGCCTCGATCAGACCCGCATTGCCGACCATACCCCGGCCCGGCTCGATGATCGTCTCGGGCAGCCGGTTGCCGAAGTGCTTGGTCAGCGCGCGGAAGATCGCGTCGCCGTAGGATTCCACGCCTGGCACCTGCTTGAGGTACTTGGTCGGGAAGCCGCCGCCGAGATTGACCATCGACAATCCGATGCCGCGCTGCGCGCATTCGTGGAAGATCGTCGAGGCCGAGGCCAGCGCCCCGTCCCAGGCCTCGGTGTTGCCCTGTTGCGAGCCGACGTGGAAGGAGACGCCATAAGCCGAGAGGCCATGCCGGTGGGCGTGTTCCAGGACGTCGACGGCCATCTCCGGCTCGCAGCCGAACTTGCGTGACAGCGGCCAGTCGGCGCCGGCGCCGTCGCAGAGGATGCGGCAGAACACCTGCACCGCGGCGGCCTCGATGCCGGCGGCCTCGGCAGCGCGGACGATCTTCTCGACCTCCGCCTGGCAATCCACCGCGTACAGCCGGATGCCGAGACGCAGCGCGCGCCCGATGCAGCGCTCCTTCTTGATGGTGTTGCCGAACGATATCCGCTCGGCGGTAGCGCCCGCCGCCAACGCCATCTCGATCTCGGCGACCGAGGCGGTGTCGAAGCACGAGCCCATGTCGGCCAGCAGACGCAGCACCTCGGGGGCCGGGTTCGCCTTGACGGCGTAGAAGACGCGGGTGTCGGGCAGGGCGCGCGCGAACGCGGAGTAGTTGTCCCGGACCACGTCGAGGTCGAGCACCATCACCGGGCCCTCGTCCTGGCCGAGGTCGCGGCGGACGCGCAGGAAGTCGCGGATGCGATCGGTCATGTCGGTTCCAACCCACAGGTTCGCGAGGACGCCCACGGTGGAGCGTGCCGTCGAAGATGTGACGGTCCTCAGCGGACCGCCGGCGTCTGGGGCTGATGCGCCGCGCGGACCTGCGTGCGTTGGAGACGCGCCGATCCGTGCGGGCGCGAAAAGCACCCGGAGGCTGCCGTGGATTGGACGGGGCTTTCCCATCCGCACGCCGGGCAAGGAGAAACAAGCCTCTTCGGTGCCGGCCTTTGGAGGGCCGACGAGACCAAAAAAGCCCGTTCGTCGTTGCTTTAAGCTGCGTCCCCCGTGGAGAGCGGGGTTCGCCGGTTTCGCCTCCGGCTGCCGGTTGTTGTCGGGGTCCGGTGTTGCCACCTGGATTGCCGGCCGTAGGGATCCACCCTTGCGACCATCGATCCTAAGACCCCTGGCGGCTGTCCGGTAGTTGACCGGATGCCCACCAACCGACACGCGGCCACAGGCACGTGCGAAATTGGGCAGAGCGCATATACGAACGCCGGCGTCGCCCCACAAGGCGGATTCGGTACGCTGAGGCCGGATTCGCTGTGTGTTGCGGGCGGCTGTTGCCAAAACGCAGCGTTCGGCCGCCACCGGGCTTTCCAAGTTCGCGAAGAGGGGGCATCTCACGCCGGTCGACGGTAGCGACGCCCTGCCGGTCCGCGGCGTCCGGGCCTCGCGTTCCGGGATCGGCGGGCGGCGAGCGGCGGTCATCATGGTCGGGGTTGGACAGCGGACGAGTCGGTGGCGGGTGACCGCGTGAGCCAGCGTGCCGATGGCGACATGACGGTTCGGGCGGCGCGCCTCGACGATCTCGATGCCCTGGTCGCCCTGGAAAACGCGACGTTCGCCACCGACCGGGCCGAGCGCCGAGCGATCCGTCACGCGATCCGTTCGCCGACGATGACGGTTCTGGTCGCCTTGCTCGACGAGGGGGAGGGTGCCTGCGTTCTCGTCGGCGCGGCCACGCTGGAGCGCCGCCGCAACAGCCGCGGCGCACGGCTCTCGTCGATCGCCATCGCTTCCTCGCGCACCGGGCTCGGCCTCGGCGGTCGGCTGCTGACGGCGGTGGAGGAGGAGGCTCGCCGCCACGGCTGCACGCGCCTGCGGCTCGAGGTTCGCGCCGACAACGGCGCCGGCCTGCGCCTGTACGAGCGGCGCGGCTACAGGCGCTTCGACGTCCGCGAGGATTACTACGAGGACGGCATGGAGGCATGGCGCTACGAGCGTGCGCTCACCGACGCGCCGACGGAGGCTACGCAGGAGCCGCCCCGGCAACGCCGGAGCGGCTGAAGGCGAAGTCTCAGTCGCAGGTTTCCTTGTGGACGGTCTTGCGGTCGCCGTCCTCGTTGGTCTTCGTCACCGTCTTCGACGCGCAACCATCGCTGCTCTCACGGGTCTCCACCGTCTTGCTCTCGGTGGCTGGGCGATCGACCACCACGGTGTCCGGCGCCCGGCGCTCGATCACGGTGGTCTGCGCGGTGGCGGTCTGGCTGCCTGCGAGGGCGAGGATGGCGGCAGCTGCGACGAGGATTCGCATGGGGAGGACTCCGCTCGAAGGTTTCGATCGGACGCGGAAACGGCGGCGGCCGCCAAACCGTTCCGACGCGCCCTGCTCGCGCCGGATTCAGGGAATCTTACCGGCGTCGCGCTAGACCGTCGCCATACGCCCGCGCTGGTTCGTCCCCGAAGGCTCGTCCATGGCCGTCATCGCCGCTTTCATCCTGAATGCCGGATTGAACTTCGTCCTCGGCCTGCTCATCGCCAAGCTGCTGGGACCGGCCGATTTCGGGCGGTTCGCTTTGGCGACCGCCGGCACCCTGGTGATCACCACCGTGCTGTTCGAATGGCTGCGTCTTTCGGCGACGCGGTTCTACTCGGTCCGCGTCCGCCTCGACGAGCCGTGGATCCGTCACGGCCTCGACAGGGCCTACACTATCCTGGCGGTCCTGCTGTTCGCGGCGGCCGCCGTCGCGGGCGGTTTCGGCTTCGGCGACGGTGCCGACGGGCATGCCGCGATCCTGTGCGGCGCGATGGTGGCGGCGCTCGGCATCGGCGTGTTCGA
>CAZZZJ010000040.1:0-13718 GCA_964658355.1 Beijerinckiaceae bacterium | reverse complement strand
TCGGACGGCGTCGTGAAGATCGGCATCCTCAACGACCAGTCCGGCACCTATGCCGAGTTCGGCGGGCGCTCCTCGATCGAGGCGGCGCGGATGGCGGTGGAGGATTTCGGCGGCGCGATGAACGGCACGCCGATCGAGATCGTCAGCGCCGACCATCAGAACAAGCCCGACATCGCCTCCGGCATCGCGCGGCAATGGTACGACCGCGACAACGTGGACGCGATCATGGAACTGACGACCTCGTCGGTGGCGCTCGCCGTCCAGGGCCTGTCGAAGGAGAAGCGCAAGATCACCATCACCACCGGCGCGGCCACCGCCGACCTCACGGGCAAGGCCTGCACCCCCTACGGCTACCATTGGGCCTACGACACGCACGCCCTCGCCGTCGGCACCGGTGGTGCCCTGGTTCAGCAGGGCGGCGACACCTGGTTCATGCTGACCGCCGACTACGCCTTCGGCTATTCGCTCGAGGCCGAGATCACCCGCTACGTCACCTCGAAGGGCGGCAAGGTGCTCGGCAGCGTGCGTCATCCGCTCTCGGCGCAGGACTATTCCTCTTTCCTGATCCAGGCGCAGGGCTCCGGTGCCAAGGTCATCGGCTTGGCCAATGCCGGGCTCGACACCTCCAACAGCATCAAGCAGGCGGCCGAGTTCGGCATCGTCGAGGGCGGGCAGCGGCTCGCGGCGCTGCTGTTCACCCTGGCGGAGGTGAAGGGCCTCGGCCTCAAGGTCGCGCAGGGCCTGACCCTGACCGAGGGCTGGTACTGGGACCTCGACGACGAGACGCGCGCCTTTGGAAACCGCTTTATGAAGCGCACCGGAAAGATGCCGAACATGATCCATGTCGGCACCTATTCGGCGGTGCTGCAGTACCTCAAGGCGGTGAAGGCCGCCGGAACCGACGAGACCGAGGCGGTCAACAAGCGCCTGCACACGATGCCGGTCGACGACGTGTTCGCCAAGGGGGGCACCGTGCTGCCGAACGGGCGCATGGTCCACGACATGTACCTGTTCGAGGTGAAGAAGCCCGCCGAGTCGAAGGGCGACTGGGACCTCTACAAGAAGCTGGCGACCGTGCCGGGCGCGGAGGCCTTCGCCACCGCCGAGGCCAGCGGCTGCCCGTTCACGGCGGCCGCAAAGTAGGGCGCCGAGCAGGCCGCCGCGTCACCAAGACGCCTCATGGGTCGAGAACCCATGAGGCGCGGAGTCAAGGTGCCATCAGCCGCAGTACGCCCTCGCCGCGGCGGTGGCCCACGGCGGTGACCGCGACCTCGGCGAGCCCGCGTTCGGCCACGAGCCCGGCCGCGAGTGCCGCCCCGAACGGCGCCGTCACCTCGAGGCCATGGCCGATCAGGTCGCCGAGGGCGTGGATCGGCAGGCCGGGCGCCAGGTCGGACAGGCGCGCGCGCTCCTCGTCGGTGATCGCCGCGACGCCGGTGGCGCCCGAGAGGACCGCCTCGGCGCGCGCGATCCCGGCCTGCCGCCACAGGCCGTCGAGGCTGTTCGAGACGCTGCCGGGTCGGCGCGGGGTCCGGTCGCTTGCCACCGGCCCGAGCCGGGCGAGCGCGCGAGCCCCGCGCGCAGCCGCGGTCTCGGCGGATTCGAGCATCAGGAAGGCGGCGCAGCTGCCGAGGATGAAGCCCGGCGCGTCCGCCCGGGCGAAGACCGGCGCGTAGTCGGGCTTTCGCAGGAATCCGCCCATCTCGTGGACGACCATCACGTCCGGCCGCTCGGCGCTGTAGGAGCCGCCGACCAGCATCGCGTCGATCTGGCCCGAGGCGATCCGCGCCTGTCCGATGCGGAGCGCATCGGTCCCGGCCGCCTCCTCGCCCATGAAGGTCCGCGATGCGCCGGTGACGCCGTGGACGATGGCGATGTTGCCGGCGAGCAGGTTCGAGAGCTGCGCCAGGAACAGCGTCGGCCGCAGGTCGTTCTGAAGCCGCTCGTTGAGGTAGGCGCCGGGATCGGCGGCCTCGCGCAGGCCGGTGAGGATCGCGCCGTCCACCGCGTAGTCGCGCTCGCCGCCGCCGGCCGCGACCACGAGGTGGAGCGCCTGCTTGAAGGCGGCGTCGTCTTTCACGCCGGCCGAATCCAGCGCGAGTCCGGCGGCGTAGACGCCGAGGCGCTGCCACGCCTCCATCTGTCGCTGGTCCGACTTCTTCGGGATCTGCCCGTCCCAGGTCAGCGGAGGCGCCGGGTGGACGGGATAGGGTGCGAACGTCGTTGCGTCGGTCCGCGGAGGGGCGCCCGCATCGATCGCGTCGAGATGAGCGGCCAAGCCCTCGCCGACGCAGGAGACGAGGCCGATCCCGGTGACGACGACGGCGCGGCTCATGCTGGTCCCCCTGCCGGTCCCCCGTCGAGGACCAGACCGATCTTGGCGGCGCGCTCGCGCATCGGCGCGTCGAGTCCGTCCGGGAACGGCATGGTGCGGAAGCGGAGCTCGGCGTCGGCCAAAAGCTTGCCCTCGTGGCGGATCGCGGCCTTGGTCACCGCATAGCCCGATCCGTCGTGCTCCAGGCTCGCCGTGACGTTGAGCGTCGCGCCGGGACCGACGAAGGACCGGAAGCGCGCCTTGTCCACCGCCATCAGAAACGGCATCTGCGCGAAGCCGAGATGGGCGAGCACGAGGTAGCCCGACGCCTGCGCCATGGTCTCGGTGAGCAGCACGCCCGGCACCAGCGGATGACCGGGGAAGTGCCCCTCGAAGACCGGGCTCGCCATCGGCACCTGCGCCAGCGCCTCGATCCGGCCGGCGGCGCGGTCGAGGCTCACCACGGAATCGATCATCTCGAAATATTCGAGGCGCATGGGCTGCCGATCCGCAGGCTTTCGGAAGGTCGTCCGGTCCGGGCGTCGCCCGCTCGGATCTCGATATTCAGGTCTCTGTGTTCAGAGCCCGGTGCTCAGACCTTGGCGGCCTTCTCCGCGACCAGCGCGTCGATGCGGGCGCAGAGGTTCTTCAGCACGAAGTATTCCTCGGCCGGAACCTTGCCTTCGTTGACCTCCTGGGTCCAGCGCTCCAGCGGCAGCTTGATCCCGAAGGCCTTGTCGACGGCGAACGCGATATCGAGGAAGGCGAGGCTGTCGATGCCGAGGTCGTCGATCGCGTGGCTCTCGGGCGTGATCTTCTCGCGCGGGATGTCGGCGGTGTCGGCGATGATGTCGGCCACGCGCTCGAAGGTGGCGGTGCCGGTGCTGGGCTGGTCTGACATGCGTTCTCGCCGACTCGGGATCTGTGCGACGGGCCGCCGCCGGTGCTCGACGCGGCGCCCCCATCCGCACGGCCCAGTGGCGGAGGGCGCCGTGCGCCGCCCCGTCATGTGGCCGCGACCTCTACACGAGGGGGTCCGGCCCGGCAACCGTGCTGCTTTCCGGCGCGAATTCCCCGTATGGCAAAGGTACCGCCGCGGCCTACATCATCGCGCGGCGGATCGCGCCGGAGGACCCGCTTGATGGAACAGACGCTACGCACCGATGCCCCGGCGCCACCGCTACCGCCCCTGGAGCGGGCGAAAGGCCAGGGCATCGCCCGCGTCGCGCTCGTCCTGGCGCTGACGGGGCTCGGCCTGTGGATCCTGTCCGGATTCCTGCCGGCACTCGCCTGGGCGGTGGTCCTGGCGATCGCGCTCTGGCCGCTCTACGTCCGCGTCGAGCGGCGCTTCCCGCCGGGCGGCCACAACGTCTTGCTCCCGCTCGTGGCGACGCTCCTCGTCGCCGTGGTCTTCCTCGCACCCCTGGTGGTCCTGGGCATCCAGGCGGCGCGCGAGGCTCACGACGTTCTCGATTTCGTGCGCGCGGCCGAGAAGGACGGCGTCCCGGTGCCGGACGTCGTCAACCATCTGCCCTACGGCGCAGCGCAGGTTTCCGCGTGGTGGAGCGCCAACCTCAGCCATCCGGATGCCGGCTCCGACCTGTTGCGCAAGCTCGACAACGATCAGCTGATCGGGGTGTCGCGCAACGTCGGCAAGGAGCTGGTGCATCGCGTGGTGCTGTTCGGCTTCAGCCTCGTCGCCCTGTTCTTCCTGTTCCGCGACGGCCGCACCATCCGCGATCAGGTCCTCACCGCGTGCAACCGCCTGTTCGGGCCGCGCGGCGAGCGGGTCGGCCGGCAGATGGTCGCCTCGGTCCACGGCACCGTCGACGGCCTCGTCCTCGTCGGCCTCGGCGAGGGCGTGATCCTCGGCATCGTCTACTACTTCGCCGGCGTGCCGCATCCCGTGCTGCTCGGCGCGCTCACCGCGGTCGCCGCGATGATCCCGTTCGGCGCGGCTCTGGCCATCGCCATCGCCGCGCTGCTCCTCCTGGCGGCGGGCTCCATGAAGGCGGCGCTCGTCGTCGCCGCCGCCGGCCTCGTCGTCACCTTCGTGGCCGACCATTTCGTGCGCCCGGCCCTCATCGGCGGCACCACCAAGCTGCCGTTCCTGTGGGTGCTGCTCGGGATCCTCGGCGGCGTCGAGACCTTCCACCTGCTCGGCCTGTTCCTCGGCCCGGCGGTGATGGCCGCGCTGATGCTGCTGTGGCGCGAGTTCACGACCGGCGCCGACGCGAAGGCCGCCTGAAAGGCCGACGGCGACCAGCTTGCCATCGATCTTCGAGCCGGCCTTGTCGACGACGGCGAAGATCTTCGAGCCGGGGGTGAGGACCGCCTTGTCCGCGGGCTCGAAGGCGACGATCGGCGCGGTCGGCGGCACCTCGATGGTCTTGGCCGCACCGTCCTTGCCATAGCCGACGGTGAGCGTCTTCGTACCCGAGGCACCGGCCGTGTCGGCCTTGACGGTGCCGTTGGTCATCGCGCTCTTCACGCGCGGCGCGCCGGATTCCGCCTTCACTGTGCCGTTGGTCATCGAGCTCTTCACCGCGGTGCTGCCCGCGCCGGTCTGGTCGGCGATCGAATCCCAGCCGTAATGGCCCTCACCGGTGCCACGCATCGATTCGGGGAACAGAACGACCTCGAGGGCCGTCATCGGGTTCTCGCCCTTGGTCGCCGTGCCGATGAAGACGCCGTCCTTGATCTGGTCGAGGCTCGACTTCACCACCCAGGCGAACTTGGCGCCGCCGACGTCGACGGTCTCGGTCGCGCCGTCGAGGGTCTTGATCGTGACCGTGGAGCCGTCGGCCTTCTCGATCGTGCCGCGCATGCGCTCCAGCGCCTGGGCGGAGAAGGCGGCGCCGGACAGGGTCATCAGGCCGGCGACGGCGAGGGTGGTGAAGGTCTTCATGGATCTCTCCGGTTGAATGGGTCCGGAGGTTATGGGGCGGTCGCCGCGCACGAACACCCTTGTGCGCAATCTATCCAGGCGGCCGGCTCTTATTTGTGGCTCAGGCAGAGGACGGTCGGCCGCGACCGGTCCGCTCCGACCCGCGACGGCGCAATTCGGCGACGTAGCTGCGCAACAGCGTCACGCGCCTCGGCCGGAAGCTCGTTCCCGCGAGCGCGGCCGCCATGATGCGGTCCGCGCGGAACATCCGGAACGCCTCGCGCAGGCAACACCAGGCGAGCACCGTCATCTTGTTCTCGAGGTAGACGATGGAGAGCGGCAGGATCGTCCGTGCCGTGATCGCGCCCGCCTCGTCGGCATAGCGGATCGCCACCGCCTCCTCGCGCCAGCATCCGTCCCGGATCGCGGTCATGTCGAAGGTGGCGGGATAGCGCGTCTCGAAGCGGCGGACCTGCGAAACGGCGTGGAGCAGGTGCTGCTCGCTCCGGTCGGGGAGCGTCGCCGCGACCTTCGCGAGCACCGAGGCGGCGGCCTTCGCCAGGCCTGCATCGCCCATGTGGCGCACCTCGCCCAGGCCCAGCACCAGGGCCTCGATCTCGATGCGGTCGAAGGTCTGCGGCGGCAGCGCGATGTCCTCGACGAGGCGATAGCCGTAGCCCCGCTCGCCCTCGATGCCGGCCCCCGCGGCGCGCAGGCTGTCGATGTCGCGATAGATCGAGCGCAGCGACACCCCGGTCTCCTCCGCCAGCCGTGCGGCGGTGACGGGCGCGGGCAGGACGCGCATCGCGTGAAGCAGCCGGAAGAGCCGGTCGGTTCGGGCCATCGTGCAACTGACGGAAACTGGCAGGTGGCCTCCCGTAGACCATCCCCTGCCATCCCACCAGTTGGAAAGCCGCGATGATCACCCTCTACCATTCGCCCAAGAGCCGCTCGACCCGCATCGTCGCCCTGCTCGAGGAACTCGATGCCCTGGACGACGTGCGGATCGTGCCCGTCACGATCCCGCGCCTGGACGGATCGGGCGCGCGCGATCCGGGCAACCCGCATCCCGAGGGCAAGGTGCCGGCGCTCGACCACGACGGCACGCTGGTCTGGGAATCGGCCGCCATCGTTCAGCATCTCGCCGACCTGTTCCCGGATGCGGGGCTCGCCGTTCCCCCTGGGGACGTTCGCCGCGGCGCCTACCTGAGCTGGTTCGCGTGGTATGCGGGCGTCATGGAGCCGGTGATGGTCTTCGAGACGGCTGCGTTGGAGCACCCGTTCCTCACGAGCACGTTCCGGGGCGGCCTGGAGATGCGGGCGCGCCTCGCCTCCGCCCTCGGCCAAACGCCCTTCCTCCTCGGGGACCGCTTCACCGCGGCCGACCTCCTGCTGCATTCCCCCTTCGCGTGGTTCGGCAAGCCCGGCATTCCGGCGATCGACGCCTGGGTCGATCGCTGCACCGCCCGTCCGGGGGCCGCCTACGCGGCGGCGTTCGACGCCGCGCATCCGGCGGGATGATCTGTCCAGGCGGATGAACCGTCCGGGAAGCCGAACGCAATAAGCCGTCCCGGGGGTCTCCCGGGACGGCTTTCTCGGCGGGCGGTCCGAGGACCGCCCGCCCCCGGAGCGTCAGGCTGCGAGCGAGCGCAGGACGTAGGGCAGGATCCCGCCGTTGCGGAAGTATTCCAGCTCGTCCAGCGTATCGATGCGGCAGGTCAGCGGCACCTCCTGCTTGGTGCCGTCGGCCGAGGTGATCTCGGCGGTCAGCGTCTGGCGCGGCTTCAGTTCCCCCGCCAGCCCCTTGATCGTGACGGTCTCGTCGCCCTTGAGACCGAGCGAGTCCCACGAGGTCTCGCCCTGGAACACCAGCGGCACCACGCCCATCCCGACGAGGTTCGAGCGGTGGATGCGCTCGAAGCTCTCGGCGACGACCGCGCGGACGCCCAGAAGTTTCGTGCCCTTGGCCGCCCAGTCGCGCGAGGAGCCGGTGCCGTATTCCTTGCCCGCGAAGACCACGAGCGGGGTGCCGGCCTCGGCGTATCTCTGCGCGGCGTCGTAGATGTACATCTTCTCGCCGGATGGCTGGAACAGGGTCCAGCCGCCCTCGACCACCTGGCCGTTCGGATCGCGCACCATCTGGTTCTTGATCCGGATGTTGGCGAAGGTGCCGCGCATCATCACCTGGTGGTTGCCGCGTCGGGTCCCGTACTGGTTGAAGTCCTGTACCCGGACCTGATGCTCCTGCAGGTATTCCCCGGCGGGCGAGGCCGCGCGGATGTTGCCGGCCGGCGAGATGTGGTCGGTGGTGATCGAGTCGAGGAACAGGCCGAGGATGCGCGCGTCCTGGATGTCGGTGATCGGAGCCGGCTCCTTCTGCATCCCCTCGAAGTAGGGCGGGTTCTGCACGTAGGTGGAGCCGCCGTTCCAGGCGAAGGTCTCGGCCTCGGTGACCTCGACGCCCTGCCAGTTCGCGTCGCCGGTGAAGACGTCGGCGTAGCGCGACTTGAACAGCGCCGAGGTGATGTTCGCCTCGATGAACTGCGCGACCTCGGCCGTCGTCGGCCAGATGTCCTTGAGGTAGACCGGCTGCCCGTCCGAGCCGATCCCGAGCGGCTCGGTGGTGATGTCGACCTGCATCGAGCCGGCGAGCGCGTAGGCGACGACGAGGGGCGGCGAGGCGAGGTAGTTCGCCCGCACGTCCGGGTTCACGCGGCCCTCGAAGTTGCGGTTGCCCGACAGCACGGCGGCCGCGACCACGTCGTTGTCGTTGATCGCTTTGGAGATCGCGGCCGGCAGCGGTCCCGAATTGCCGATGCAGGTGGTGCAGCCGAAGCCGACGAGGTTGAAGCCGAGCGCGTCGAGCGGCTTCTGCAGTCCGGCCTTCTCGAGGTATTCCGCCACCACCTGCGAGCCCGGCGCCAGCGAGGTCTTCACCCAGGGCTTCGAGGTGAGGCCCTTGGCCACGGCGTTGCGGGCGAGAAGCCCGGCGCCGATCATCACGGACGGGTTCGAGGTGTTGGTGCAGCTCGTGATCGCCGCGATCACCACGTCGCCGTGGCCGATGTCGTAGTTCGCGCCCGCGACCGGATAGCGCTTGGCGATGTCGGCCGCCTTCCGGAACTCGGTCTCCATCGAGCCGGCGAAACCCGGCTTGGCGGCGTCGAGCAGCACCCGGTCCTGCGGGCGCTTCGGGCCGGCGAGCGAGGGCCGCACGTCGCCCATGTCGAGCTCGAGCGTGTCGGTGAACACCGGGTCGGGGGTCTGGGCGTCGCGCCACATCCCCTGCGCCTTGGCATAGGCCTCGACTAGGGCGATGCGCTCGTCGGTGCGGCCGGTGACGGTCAGGAAGTCGATGGTCTTGCGGTCGATCGGGAAGAAGCCGCAGGTCGCGCCGTACTCGGGCGCCATGTTCGAGATCGTGGCGCGGTCGGCCACCGCCATCTCGTCGAGGCCCGGGCCGAAGAACTCCACGAACTTGCCGACGACGCCCTTCTTGCGCAGCATCTGCGTGACGGTGAGCACGAGGTCGGTGGCGGTGGTGCCCTCGGGCAGCTTGCCCGAGAGCCTGAAGCCCACGACCTCGGGGATCAGCATCGACAGCGGCTGGCCGAGCATCGCCGCCTCGGCCTCGATGCCGCCGACGCCCCAGCCGAGCACGGCCATGCCGTTGACCATGGTGGTGTGCGAATCGGTGCCGACGAGCGAGTCGGGATAGGCGAGCTCTGAGCCGTCCGAAGCATCGGGATCGCGCTTCGTCCAGACCGTCTGCGACAGGTATTCGAGGTTGACCTGGTGGCAGATGCCGGTGCCGGGCGGCACGACGGAGAAGTTGTCGAAGGCGGACTGGCCCCACTTGAGGAAGGTGTAGCGCTCGCCGTTGCGCTCGTATTCCAGCGCGACGTTGTCGGACAAGGCCTTCGGCGTGCCGAACTCGTCCACGATCACCGAGTGGTCGATCACGAGATCCACCGGTACGAGCGGGTTGATCTTCTGCGGGTCGCCGCCGAGCGCCACCATGGCGTCGCGCATCGCCGCGAGGTCGACGACGGCGGGCACGCCGGTGAAGTCCTGCATCAGCACGCGGGACGGGCGGAAGGCGATCTCGGTCTCGGTCTTGCCCCGGTTGTCGACCCAGGCGACGGTCGCCTCGATGTCGCCCTTCTTGACCGAGCGGTCGTCCTCGTAGCGCAGCAGGTTCTCGAGGATGACCTTCATCGAGAACGGCAGGGCGGTGGAGTTGGCCAGGCCGTTCTTCTCGGCCTCGGGGATCGAGTAGAAGGTGTAGGTCTTGCCCGCTGCGGTGAGCGTCTGGCGGGACTTGAAGCTGTCGAGTGATGCCACGGCTGGTCTGATCCTCGCTGGCGTTTGTCGAACACGCGCAGGCATAACCCGCGCCACGAAACCGGTGTTCGGCCTGACTGCGCTCCCAAGGAGCGCGCGCCGCCCCGGGGGTGCCCGGGCAGGAGGGTGCGCGAGGAGCGAATTGGACGCTCGAAGGTCGCGCGGCGCAGCCTGGAGACCCTATAGAACGATTCGAATCTGCCCGCTACCGGGTCGCGGGTGACAGTGCCGCGAGGCTGTCGGCCCGCGACGATGCGCCGGGCCTCGTCAGGCTCCGACCTCGGATTTCGGTGCCGGGCCGCCGAAGCAGCGCCGGACAGCCTCCCAGAACGCGGCCTGCTCGTCCTGGCTGCACAGCGCGACCCGCGCCTCGACCATCGCGCGGCCCGCGACCGCGTCGGGGTCGTCGGCCATCTCGGATTCCGACAGGGCCGAGCCGGATCCGGAACGCGTCGTCATCTCGATCATGGCGGCATCCTCCGCATGGTCAGCGCGCTTGAAGAGGCTGCCGGAAGTTGCGCGGTTCCGTCGGCCCGCGCAATCGGGCAAGGAGGCGCGGGGACGGTGGGGAGACGACACGTGCGGCTGAGCGTCGAAGACCTGGCTTGCCGCCGTTCGGGGCGACGGATCTTCTCCGGGCTATCCTTCGCGATCGGCCCCGGCGAAGCGATCACCGTCACCGGGCGCAACGGGGCGGGCAAATCCAGCCTGCTCGCGATCCTGTCCGGGCGGCTGCGTCCGGATTCCGGCCGGCTCGCCGTCCACGACATGGGCGAGGCGGCCCTGCCCGAATGCCTGCATGCCGTCGGCCACCGCGATGGGCTGAAGAACGCCCTGACGGCGGCCGAGAACCTCGCCTTCGCACAGGCGCTCCTGGGCACTCCGCGGTCGAGCCCGCGCGCGGCGCTCGACCGGCTCGGTCTCGTCCATGCGCTCGACCTTCCGGTCGCCTACCTCTCCGCCGGCCAGCGGCGCCGGGTCGCACTGGCGCGGCTGCTGGTCTGCGAGCGCCCGCTCTGGCTCCTCGACGAGCCGACGGCCGCCCTCGACACCGCCTCGCAGGACGTGCTCGCCGGGCTGATGGCCGAGCACCGGGCGGCCGGCGGCCTCGTCATCGCCGCCACCCATCAGGCCCTCGGGCTCGCGGATGCCCGCAACCTCCACATCACTGCGGCGGCGCCCCGCGCGCCCGAGCCGGCGTCCGACGCGGAGGCGTGGGCGTGATCCGCATCTTGGTCGCCCTCGTCGCCCGCGATCTGACGCTGGCCTCCCGCGTCGGCGGGTCGGGGATGCTGTCGCTGGTCTTCTTCCTGATGATCGTGGCGCTCGTGCCGTTCGCCCTCGGCCCCGACCTGAACCTGCTCTCGCGGATCGGCCCGGCGATCCTCTGGCTGTCGGCGGTGCTCGCGACGCTGATCGGCCTCGACCGGCTGTTCCAGGCCGACGAGGAGGACGGCTCGCTCGACCTGATGACCGCGGCCCCGGTGCCGCTCGAGCTCGTGGTGCTGGCCAAGGTGATCGCCCACTGGCTCACCACCGGGCTTCCGCTGGCGCTGGCCTCGCCGCTGTTCGGCCTGCTGGTGGCGCTCGACGGAACCGCCATGGCCGCGACCGCCCTGACGCTGCTCGTGGGCACGCCGGCGCTGACCTTCGTCGGCGCGGTCGGCGCGGCCCTCACCGCCTCGATCCGCCGGGGCGGGCTGATCCTGGCCGTGCTGGTGCTGCCGCTGATGATCCCGACGCTGATCTTCGGCGTCTCCGCGGCCCAGTCGGCGCTCGGCGGCACCGTGCCCTTCGCCACCCCGCTGATGATCCTGTCCGGCCTCAGCCTGATCGCGGCGCTGGTCGGCACCATCGCGGCGGCGGCGGCCCTGCGCTGGTCCGAGTGAGCGCGCGCCACTTGGTGCAGGGAGCGGGCGGTACGGTAGAGCAAGAGATCGGAACGGAGGTGCAATTTCCTTTGCGCCGCACTGCCTTATCAGACGGCGTGCAGGGGCGGCGCGAGGCGTTCGGCCGGTCGGCTGCCCTGTTCGACAAGCTATGGGGACCTAACGATGAAGACCCTGATGTCCGCGCTTCTCCTGGCGCTTCTCGCGACCGCGCCGGCCGCCGCCGCCGGCGCCTTCGCCGTCGACACCGAAGAGGGCCAGAAGGCCGGCGACGAGGGCTACGGCATCGGCTGGGGCGATTCGCGCGAAGCCGCAGGCGCCGCGGCGATGAGGCAGTGCGCCAAGATGGGCAATGACAACTGCAAGGTCGTCGCCCGCTTCGACGCCTGCGGCGCCTACGTTTCCAACCGCACCACCTACGGCGTCGGCTGGGGCCGGACCGAGGCCGCCGCCAAGGAGATGGCCTTCGACAAGTGCCCGAACTGCAAGCTCGTCCTCGCCGAGTGCGAGTGAGCGTTTCGCGACGTTCGGTCTCTGTGACGCGATTGCCTTGACGCGACCGCCTTGCGAAGCAGGCGGACGATCCGATCTGTCCGTCGAAACGTACAGGTCGGATCGACGCCACCGCGCAGGTGGGTTTGACCGAACTCCGACGGAACATCGCCGCCCATCTGGATAGGGTGGAGGCCGACCGCTCGGACTTGATCGTCACGCGGCAGAACCACGAGAACCTCGTGATCCTGCCGCTCGCCGAGCTTTAGGAAATGCGAGAGACGCTCCATCTCCTCGGCATGCCGGCCAAAGCGACGCGGCTCCTCGAATCGATGGCGGAGATCGAGGCCGGCCGTGGCTCCGAGCACGATCTGTTCGATGGGCGAAGCTCGTCTGGGCGGATCATGCCTGGGCGGATGACCTGTTCCGGCAGGCGTTCGATCCGGCAACCCGCAAATGTATCAACGACCTGATCCGCGAGGCGCAGCGGACGCCGTTCACGGGTATCGGTCAACCCGAGCCGCTGCGCGGCAACCGGAGCGGATGGCGGTCCCGACGGATCACCGGCACGCATCGCCCCGTCGATCGGGCCGGTGATCGCGGTGAAGAGCAGGCCGTGGACCTCCTTCGAGCCGTCGGCACTCGGCCTGAGACCGGCATCGCCCCTGCGCCAGACGTGCGCATTGCCGCTGCACCGCACCCCGCGCTAAGACATCGCTCATGTCGACGCCCCTCTGGACGCGCCTGTCCAACCCGAGCCACTTCATGCGCTGGTCCGGCACGCTGGTGCCGTGGCTCGCCGCGATCTCGACCGCGATCCTCGCGCTCGGGCTCTACCTGTCGTGGTTCGTCGCCCCGCCCGACTATCAGCAGGGCGAGACGGTGCGGATCATGTTCATCCACGTGCCGGCGGCCTGGCTCGGGGTGTTCTTCTACGGGTCGATGAGCCTGTCGGCGATCGGGACCCTGGTCTGGCGCCATCCCCTCGCCGACGTGGCGCAGCGCGCCGCCGCGCCGATCGGGGCGGCCTTCACCCTGATCTGCCTCGTCACCGGGTCGCTCTGGGGCAAGCCGATGTGGGGCACCTACTGGGTCTGGGACGCGCGCCTGACCTCGATGCTGATCCTGTTCCTGATCTATTGCGGCATCATCGCCCTGTGGCGCACGATGGAGGACCCGAACCGGGCCGCCCGCGCGGTGGCGATCCTGACGCTTGTCGGCGCCATCAACCTGCCGATCATCAAGTTCTCCGTGAACTGGTGGTCCACCCTGCACCAGCCGGCCTCGATCCTGCGCATGGGCGGCTCGACCATCGACCCGTCGATGCTCTACCCGCTGCTGGTGATGATCGCCGCCGCGACGCTCGGCGGCACCACCTTGCACCTCTACGCCATGCGGACCGAGATCATGCGCCGGCGGGTGCGCACGCTGACCATCCGCGAGGCGGAGCGCCTCGATGCCGGGTCGATCGTGACGGCTTCGGAGGCCGGCCGCGGCCTGTCGCTCGGTCAAGCCGTCTGATCGCGGCCTCGCCGGCCAAAAGGGAGACGCGGCCGATGAAGACGGTGAGCACCTGCCTGTGGTTCGGCACGGATGCGGAGGCGGCGGCCCGCCTCTATGTCGGGTTGGTTCCCGGCTCCCGCATCGATCACGTCCAGCGTGCGCCGGGCGCGTGGCCCGGCGGTGCGGCGGGCGACGCGATCCTCGTCGCGTTCACCCTCGGCGGCCAGAGCTTCCAGGCGCTGAACGGCGGCACGCCGGCCGAGTACGGCATGGCCGCCTCGATCTCGGT
>CAZZZJ010000039.1:0-13813 GCA_964658355.1 Beijerinckiaceae bacterium | reverse complement strand
GGCCCGCGGTACGGTCCGGGACCCGGATCGGGTGGCAGCGGCGCGGGCGGTTCGGCCCAGGGGTTCGCGGCGGCGCGGCGGCGCGGCTCGGGAATCGGCGAGGGCGGTTCCGGTGAGGGGCGGTACGCGGGCGCCCCGTGGGCCCAGTCCATCGCCGCCTCGGGGAACGAGGGCGGCGCGTAGGCGCCGGCGGGCGGGGGCGGCACGGGGGGAAGGGCCGCGATCTCGGGCAGGTCCATCCGCCAGTCCTGAAAATCGCCGTGGACCGGACGGCTCTCCGCGGGGGGACGCAGGTCGCGGCGCGGAATCGGTGGCGCCGCCGCCTCGCCGATGCCCCAGGGGTCGGCGGGATCGGAGGCCTGCGCGGCGGGCGCCACGGCGTGCGCCGCGTCGGAGCCCTCGCCATCGATCCGGGCTTGGATGACGTAGTGGCCGACGAAGATGCGGTCGCCGCTGCGCAGGCGATGGGGCTCCTGCAGCCGCTGCGCGGTCTGGTTGACGAAGGTCCCGTTGCGCGAGACGTCGGTGAGCCAGTATCCGCCCTCGCGGAACCGCACCTCGCAATGCTTGCCCGACACCGCGAGGCTCGGATCCGGCAACGTCCAGTCGAGATAGGGATTGCGCCCGATGTCGAAGCCGCGCGCCCCGGTCAGCGTGTAGCTGAGCGGGCCGCCGTCCGGCAGGCTGGTCTCGTTCTCGATGATCAGGTGAAGCGGCATCGCGCCGTCGGTGCTCCGTTGTGGCGGCTGGCGCGGATTCCCCGCACGGCGGGGTCGCCCGAAGTGGGAGAATACAACGGGACCGGCCCCGGCGTCAGGCCCCGAGCCGCGACGATCCCCGGAAACGCGCGCGCGCCGGCATGCCGTGCGGCAGCGGCGGGCTCAGGCATCGCCCCGCATCAGGTGCAGGCCGGCCTCCAGGCAGCGGGCAAGCTGGGCGCGCCGGTCGTGGGCCGCCACCCGCGCGAGGCCGCTGAGGATGGCGACGCGCGCCGCGCGGGCGGTGTAGTGCGGCTCGGGATGGGCGACGCCCATGCCCGCGGGCGCGATGTTGCCGCCCGACCAGCCGGCGGCGAGCGCCAGCCACGTCGTCGGCGCGCGCCGATCGCTGGCCATCCCGAGGCGCAAGGCGGCGAGGCGCTGCGCCTCGCGGGGCTCGTGGACCCAGGCGTCGGCCGCCTCGATCGCGGCATCGGCGGCGAACGGCACCGGGGGCAGCCGCCGGACGCACTGGCTCGCCCACCACACCGCCTCCCGGCGGTCGAGTGCATAGGCGCAGAACGCGACCCCGTCCTCCGGCGTCGCGCTCGCCCCCAGGGCGCGCAGGAACACCGGCGGAGACTCGGCCGTCGACGCCGATTGCAGGTCGTCACGCAGGCTTGGAAAGGCTTCGAAGACTTCCAAGGCGGTGCTGAAGCGCAACTTCGTCATCGCGGCCTCAGTTTATCTTGATGAGCGGCGCGGTCTGGATGATATCGGCCGCACCCTCCAGCTTGATCTCGCCCGACTCGATCTTGATCGTCGCCGGCGTCATGGTGATCTTGCTCGCGCCGACCTCGAACACGATCTGGACGCCGGCCTTGAAGTGGATCTTCTGGGCGATGTCCGAATCCCAGTTGCCGCTGGCGACCTTGAGCTTCTCGTCGCCGTTCTTCAGCGTGGTCGAGCGCGAGGCGGAGCCGGCCGGCGTCTCGAAGGTCTCGCCGATCACCCGCGTCTCGGCGTGGCGGATCACCGAATCGTGGTCCTTTTCCGCGCGGAGCTTGATGTTCTCCTCGCTCTTCTTGTCCTCGAACAGGAACTCGTTGTAGCCGCCGTGCCCCTTGGTCGAGTCGGTCTTGACCCCGGAGATGGTCTTGTTGTCCGGCAGCGGATAGGGAAACTTGTAGTCCTTGTTGTACACCGTGCCGACCACGAGCGGCTGATCGGGGTCACCCTCGAGGAACTCGACCACGACCTCCTGACCGACCCGCGGGATAAACTGCCAGCCCCAGGACTTTCCCGACCACATCTGGGCGACGCGCACCGGCCGCGAGATCAGGGACTTGTCGCGGTTCCAGTGGAACTGGACGAAGATCCGGCCTTCCTCGTCGACGTCGATCTCCTCGCCCTTGGACTTGTCGCGGGTGACGACGATCCCGGTCTGGGGTCCGCGGATCAGCGGTTTCGGGGTCACGATGGGGGCGCGGTAAGGAATCTCGCTCTTCAGCAACTCGTAATGGCCGTGATAGATCTCGTCGGCCTGCGCCCCGGAGCCGGATGCGTAGTCCTCCGCGACGAAGCTGTGCGTGGCGCGCACCACGAGGTATTCCGCATCGTCGGTCGGGTGACGCGACAGCTGGAACAGGCCGCCCGGAAACAGGCTCACCGCATCGCCCGCCGCATGCTTGCGATGGTCGAGTGCCTGCTCGGCCTGGAGCCTGATCTTTGCGAACTTCTCACCGTGGCCCTTCTCGACGTAGCGGCCGGGGAAGTCGTAGCTCTCGAAGGACGCCTTCTCGTAACTTTCCGAGCCGCGAGCGTCGGACTTCAGGTCCGCGGTCGGCTTGAGGTAGTCGTAATCGTTGAGCGCGAATCTCCCCGTCCGAAACCGCCGCTCGGTGACCCAGTGGTACACATGCTCGGCGGTGCGCCGGCTCTTCTCCGCGAGCGGGATGAACGAGATCTCAGCGGCCGGCCTGGACACCTTCTCATGGCAGGACTTCGCGTTTGCCAAAACGAGCTCGTGCTTGTCCTTGGTATGCACGTGGTAGGTGTAGATCCCGAATTCTTCCATCAGCCGCGAGACGAATGCCAAGTCGGTCTCTCGGTATTGAACACAATACTCGATCTCGGGAAAATCCGATTCGCTGGCCTTAACCTTGTAGTCACTGAAGCCGGCCTTATCGAAGACCTCCTTAATGATCTTGATGACGTTCTTATTTTTGAAGATGCGGCAGTCGCTCCGTCGGCCGAGCAGCCACAGCCACGGCCTGAGGACGAGGCGGTAGGCGTAGAGGGCCCCCTGCACGCCGACCCATTGCGCCTCCACGAGGACGCCGTTGAAGTGCCGCTCCGCGCCGAGGTAGCTCTGGACCGACACGGTGCAAGGACGTCCGACGGAACGCGAGAAGTCGATGTTTTCTTGCGTGCTCAGTGCATCGATCCGATACTCGAACAGCTCGCTCAAGCCTTCATCGGCATCGAATCGGGACAAAACGAGCTTATCGCCCTCGACGGGGGTCTTCAGCCTCGCGATCCGAGTGGATTGACTGAGTTCCGACGGCATGCCTTCCAACGTCCTGCAGGCGCACGCACCGCTGTGCGCGGCTTGACAGTAACGGGGTTGTTGAGCATAGTCGAGCTGCGATCAGGGGACTGGACATGGCACGGGCGCTTTCGAAGTTGGTGGTGGGTCTCTGCGGCTTGCTGGCGCTCGAAGGGGCGGCCGTCGCGGAGGACAAGCCGTCCTATCGCGCCGCCGACATCGAGCGGCACTTTCTCCCGGATCTCGGCCCCTCCCGCGCCCTCTGCATCGGCGCTGAGAGCGAGTGCGCCAAGGGCGTGTCGAATCGCCCCAAGGTCAGCAGCGGCTTCGATCTGATCGTCACCTTCGACTACAATTCCGACGTTCTCACCTCGAGTGCCCGCGCCAACCTCGACGAGTTCGCCAAGGCCCTGCGCGGGGCGCAGCTCGGCAGCACGGCCTTCATGGTCGAGGGTCACACCGACTCCAAGGGCAGCGACGCGTTCAACCTCGATCTCTCGGCGCGCCGCGCCCGCTCGGTTGTCAGCTATCTGTCCGAGCACGGGGTGGAGGCCGACCGTCTGGAGGCGAAAGCTTTCGGCAAAGCCCGTCCCCGCACCGGGAACCCGGACGATCCGGCGAATCGCCGCGTCGAGGCACGCCTGCGCGGCGAGTAGCGCGCGTCTCGAAGCCGCCGCGTCGATCCGATCGCATCGTCATGGCCGCGCCGGATTATGCTGCGTTCGTCGAACCGGTGTCGGAGGCTGAGCCTTCCGGGCCGGACCTCGACCTCGAAGGCGATCCCGACTTCCTGCAGTTCATGGCGCGGGTCGAGTCGCTGCTGCCGGCCTCGTTCTTCACCTACGACGAAGACGGTCGATCGGTCCCCTTCGAGCGCTCGGCCGAGTTCAAGGCCGAATACGCGAAACTTTCGTCCCTGGTCGCGCCGCTGTTGGACTCGACGCGGGATCTGCGGCTGCTCTCCATCTGCTGCCGCCTGCACGCGCTGGACCGCGACCTCCCGGCCTGTGCGGACTGCCTCGGCGCGATCGCATCGCTCTTGACCAAACAATGGGACACCGTTCATCCGCGCGGCGAGGACGGTGATTTCGGCTACCGCGTCGCCGTGCTCCAGGCGCTGGACGACGCGCCGACCATGATCCTACCGCTCCAGCATCTGCCGCTGTTCTCGAACAGACGGTTCGGGTCGATCACCCTACGCACGGTCGCGGTTGCGAATGGCAATGCGCAGGCGCGGACCGGCGAGGCGGCGCTCGATTCCGGTGAGCTCGACCGGGTGCTGCGCGATGCCGACCCCGCAATCGTCGAGGCCGTGAATGCCGACGCGCGGCGGCTCCACGCGGCGGCAATGTCGATCGGCGAGACGTCGGCGCAAGCGACGGGTGGCCAGAACGCGGTGAGGCTCGATCGGCTCGCCGCGGTCGCCGACGGCATCATCGCCTTCCTCGGCGGCGGGGAAGCAGCGGCACCGGCTCCGCCCCCGTCCGGCGAGACGGGGTCCTCCGGCATCGACCGGCCGCTCGTGCCTGTCGCGTCGGGGCCGGGCACCGTGTCCGGCTTCGCCGACGCGGCTGCGGCGCTCTCGGCCGTCAGCGCGTATTTCGACGCGTTCGAGCGCTCGAGCCCGGCCGCCCTGCTCGTGCGGCAGGCGGCACGCCTGATAGGCCTGCCGTTCCACGAGATGATCCGGATCCTGCTGCCGGAGCATGCCGAGGAGGCGACGATCCATATCGGTCCCACCCCGGAGAAATCATTCCTGCTTCGCGTCGACCGCATGACGGAGAACGGCGACGAGGCGGCGCGATCGGAGGATGAGGGGCCGATTGCCTCCGTGGGTACGTCGGAGGCGGCGGTCCCTCGCTTCTCGGCGACGAGCCGCCCCGAAGCGATCGCGCTGCTGCGGCAGGTCGGCAGTTTCTACCGGGCTCGCGAGCCGTCCAGCCCGATCCCGCTTTTCACGGATCGCGCCTGCGCGATGGCGGACAAGGACTTCCTGACGATCCTCTCCGATGTGCTGCCGGGCGTGCGGCTCGCACGCGAGAGCGATTAACGCTGCTTCGGCTCAATCGGATCCTTGACTTTGCAGCGCCTCTATATTGAATGTCGGTCCGGTGGATAGCCGAGCTTAAGGTGCACTGCACCGGGAATCCCGGACTTTCAATACCAAGCGACATTGAAGCCACGCGGCGGGTGCCGGCCGAACGACTGTTGAGGGAAGCGGATGTCAGATTCCGGGCAGAAGTTCATCAAAAGGAACAGACCTCCGCGGGTGCACATCACCTATGAAGATCCGTACGATGCCGAGAAGAACATCGAGCTTCCGTTCGTCATGGGCGTGATGGCCGATCTTTCGGGCAACGCCCCCGGCGTCGAGAAGGAGAAGGTCGGCGAACGCAAGTTCGTCGAGTTCGACATGGACAACTTCGATCGCCGCATGGGGGCGATCAAGCCGGGCTCGAGCTTTCGAGTCCGCAACAAGTTGTCCGAGAACGAGGACGACAAGCTTTCGGTGAATCTTCAGTTCAACAGCATGGCCGACTTCAGTCCTGCCGCCGTGGCGCGGCAGGTGGAGCCTCTGGCGAAGCTTCTGGAGACGCGCGAACAGCTCGCGAACCTTCTGCGCTACATGGACGGCAAGGCCGCCGCCAACGACCAGATCCGGGACCTGTTGAAGGATCCCGAGAAAATGGCCGCCCTGCGCCAGCAGATCGCGGGTCGCAAGGCGGCTTCCGACGAGCCGGAGGCTTGAGCGGCGCGGACACGCGTCGGCGGCCGACGGCCCGGCGGCGGGTCGGAGCGCGCGCGTGACGGACGAAGGCTTTCGGCTTTGCCCGATCGGAAACGAATCGGGCAAAGCCGCGAGGGCGGCGCGGAACGGGACTTCCAAGAGGCAAACATGTCGGCAGGAATGACGGGCTTCGAGCAGCAGCGGGACGACGCCGCGGCTGCGACGACCGAGCAAGACGATTTCTCGGCCCTCCTTAAATCGAGCTTCAAGCCGCGGAACGACCGGGCGAAGACCGAGGTCGAGAACGCCGTCGTCGCCCTGGTGAACCAAGCGCTGGCCAATGCGGACGTGATCAAGGACGATGTCCTCGATACCGTCGAGGAGATGATCGCGCAGCTGGATCGGCGCCTGACAGCGCAGGTCAACGAGATCCTGCACGCCGAGGAGTTCCAGCGGATCGAGTCGGCTTGGCGCGGTCTCAACTACCTCGTGATGAATTCCGAGACGGACGCGACGCTGAAGATCCGCGTCCTCAACGCGTCGAAGACCGAGTTGTACCGGGAGCTTCGGCAGTATCCGGGTGCGCGGTGGGACCAGAGTCCGCTGTTCAAGCAGGTCTACGAATCGGAGTTCGGCCAGCTCGGCGGCGAGCCGTTCGGGTGCTTGATCGGCGATTATTATTTCAGCCACCAGCCGACCGACGTGTCGCTGATGCGCGATCTGAGCAAGATCGCCGGCGCCGCCCACGCGCCGTTCTTCGCCGCCGCGGACCCGACTTTGCTCGGCATGGACAGCTACACCGAACTGAGCAATCCCCGCGACATCGGCAAGGTGTTCGACACCCCCGACTACGCCGCCTGGAAGTCGCTCCGCGACGCGCCGGACTCGCGATACATGGGTCTGTGCCTGCCCCGCGTGCTCTCTCGCGTCCCCTACGGCGCCAAGACCGAGCCGGTGGAGGAATTCGCCTTCGAGGAGCAGACCGACGGCCATGCCGGCGAGAACTACGCCTGGATGAACGCGGCCTACGCGATGGCCGTGAACATCAACCGCGCTTACAAGGAATGCGGTTGGACCGTCCGCATCCGCGGCGTGCAATCGGGCGGCGAGGTGGTGAATCTGCCGAGCCACACCTTCCCGACGGACGACGGCGGCGTCGACCTGAAATGCCCCACCGAGATCGCAATCAGCGACCGGCGCGAGGCGGAGCTCGCCAAGGCCGGCCTGATCCCGCTGATCCACCGCAAGAACTCGGACAAGGCCGCCTTCATCGGCGCCCAATCCCTCTACAAGCCGAAGACGTTCTTCGGCGAGAAAGGCGTCGAGGCGACCGCATCGGACAACCTCTCGTCACGCCTGCCGTACATGTTCGCGGTCTCGCGGTTCGCGCACTACCTGAAGTGCATGGTGCGCGACAAGGTCGGCTCCACCAAGGAGAAGGAGCAGCTCACCAAGTGGCTGCAGGAATGGATCAATCAATACGTCGACGGTGATCCGATCAACTCCTCCGAGCAAACCAAGGCCCGCAAGCCCCTGCGGGACGCGCGCGTCGACGTCTTCGAGAACGAAGAGAATCCCGGCTACTACTCGGCGCGCTTCTACCTGCGGCCGCACTACCAACTGGAAGGCATGGATATCGGCATGAGCCTGGTGTCCCGCCTCCCCGCGCCGGTCGCCTGAACCACCGCCGTCCTCCCGCTGCAGGACGGCGTCCCCGGCCGGCGCGGCGCGATCCGCGGCGGACCGGCCGTTCCCCTCTTCACCCCGCGAATCAGACCAGGAGCGTCATCATGGCATTGGACATCTTCCTCGATCTCGACGGCATTAAGGGCGAGGCCCAGGACAAGACCCACAAGGACAAGATCGACATTCTCGCATGGAGTTGGGGCGCGAGTCAGTCCGGCACCACGCATACGGGTTCGGGCTCCGGTTCGGGAAAGGTCGCCGTCCAGGATCTAAGCATCACGAAGTACATCGACAAGGCCTCTGCAACATTGATGCTGCATTGCTGCAATGGAAAGCATATCTCCAAAGGCACGCTGATCGTCCGCAAGGCCGGCGAGAACCCGGTCGAGTACATCAAGGTCGAATTGAAGGACATCATCGTCACGCACGTCTCGCTTGGAGGTTCGGGCGGCGAGGATCGGCTGACCGAGAACATCACGCTCAACTTTCGTGAGTTCAAGTACGTCTACACGACGCAGGACAAGTCCGGCGGCAAGGGCGCGGCTCCCGAAGCGGCCTGGAACATCGCTCAGAACGCCGCCGCCTGAGCATCCGCGCTGTCGTCCCGGTGCGCACGCGTGCCGGGACGATGTCCGTTCCGGATGGTCCGGGCCGGTTCGCTCCCGCTCCCCCTCACGCCACTGCCGGAGGGCGACCATGACCACCCGCGTTCGAAGTCCCGTCGTCCAGGCCTTCCGAAGGGCGTTCGAGGAGCGCGACCGGGGCATCACGGCCAAGACACCCGAACCGGGGTCCGAGGGCGTCGTCGCCGGGCGCCTGAGCCTCGGCCGCGCCTCGATCTCGGAGCGGGATCTTCACGGCGTCGTCGCGACCGAACTCTCCGGCCTGATGAACACCGTGAACTTCGCCGCCGGGACCGACCTGTCCGAATACCCCGAGGTGCGGACGTCGATCCTCAATTTCGGCTTTCCCGACATGGTCCACCGCACGATCGAGGATGGCGGCGTCGATGATATCGGCGAGGAACTCGCCTGGGTGTTGGCGACGTTCGAGCCGCGGCTCGTCCGGGAATCGATCCGCGTGACCCGCGACCGGCGCGTCGATCCCGACAGCCTGAAACTGCGTTTCGTCGTTGCCGCGGATCTCGATTCGGAGCCGCTGAAGCTGCAGGTGCAGTTCCTTGCCGACCTTGAGCGGGATACCGGCAAGATCGTGATCCAGCGGCGATGAACCAGGAGTTCCTTCACCTCTACAACCGCGAGCTCAGCGTCCTGCGCGAGCAGGCGGTGGAGTTCGCCGACGCCTATCCCGGTATCGCCGAGCGCCTCGGCGGCTTGCTCAACGAACGCGCCGACCCGATGTTGCTCGGGATGCTGGAGGGGGCGGCGTTCCTCGCGGCGCGCGTGCAGCTCAAGCTCAAACACGAGTTCCCCGAATTCACGGCGAACCTGCTGGAGCAGTTGGTCCCCAATTACCTGGCGCCGACCCCGTCGGCGCTCCTGGCGCGGGTCTCGCCGGTCTTCGGCGACGCGGCGCTTCGCGTCGGATACCGCATTCCGCGCGGGGCCTACCTCGATTCGACCTATCGCGAGGAGCAGCGGCAGGTGACCTGCCGTTTCCGCACCACGTCCGACCTGACGATCTGGCCCTACGAGATCACCCGGGCCGATTACCACGCGACGCCGAGTGCGCTGCAGGCGCTCGGCGTCCCGGCGGGGCGCGAGACCGTGGCCGGCCTGCGCATCGTCCTGGCGCACCGCATGGCCAAGGAACCGGCGGGCGAGATGCCGGATCGCGAGGCGGCCAAGACCCCGGCGGCGTGGTTCGCGAACGGTCCGATCCGCTCGCTGCCGATCCACCTCGTCGGTCCCGAGGCCGAAGCCGTGGCGCTTCTGGAGCAGATCTTCGCCGACCGGACGGCGGCGTATTTCCGCTACCTCGACGCCAACGGCGACCCGGTGGCGCTTCGACTGCCCGACGACGCGCTGGCGCCGCTGGGTTTCGAGCCGGAGGACGCCCTGATCCCGAACGACCTGCGGGTGTTCGAGGGCTTCGACGTGCTGCGCGACTACTTCCTGTTCCCGCGCAAGTTCCTCGGCTTCGCGATCACCGGGCTCGACGCCTTCAAGGAGCGGCTGAAGGCGCGCACCGTCGAGCTGATCGTGACGTTCGACGAAAGCAATCCGCGCCTGCCTGCGGCGGTGCAGGCCGACGCCTTCGCGTTGCACGCGGTGCCGGCCACGAACCTGTTCCGGATGTCGCTCGACCGGGTGGCCGTCAGCGCTCGTCAGCACGAATATCACCTCGTCCCGGATCGCAGCCGGGCGCTGGACTACGAGGTCCATCAGATCCTGGAGGTCGGCGCGCATTATAGCGGCCGGGCGGACAAGGTGCCGGTGCCGCCGCTCTACGCCCCGGGCAGCCAGCACGGCAGCCCGGTCCGGGCGCGGGCGCCATTGGCCTACACCGTGCGCCGCCGCCCGCGCCTGCGCACCGGCACCGAGCGCGCCTACGGCGTGGTGTCCGACTATACCGGGACGGACATGTTCCTCTCGCTCTCCGAGCCGACGCGGATCGGCGAGGACGGGGGGGTCTCGGAGATCAGCGTCCGGGCGCTGTGCACGAACCGTCACCTGCCGGAGCACCTGCCGACCAGCGCCGGCGCGTTCGATCTGCATTTCCTCGACGATGCCGCGCTGCCGGTGGGCTGCGTGGTCGGGCCGACGCGGCCGCGGGAGGCCGTGGTCGGTGCACTCCAGGGCCGGACCGAGATGGCGCATGCCGGCACGGTGGCGTGGCGGCTCCTCAACATCCTCAGCCTGAACCACCTCGGCCTCGTCGCCCGCGGCGCCGGCCGCGACGCCGAGGCGCTGCGCGAGGTGTTGATGCTGTTCGCCGACCTGAGCCAGGGCACCGTGGAACGGCGCATCCGCGGCCTGCGCTCCGTCGACAACCGGCCGGTGGTCCGGCGCCTGCGCCAACGTACCGGGACCGGCACGGCCCGGGGTACCGAGATCACGGTGCTGGCCGAGGACAAGGCCTTCGAGGGGACGGGAGTGTTCCTGCTCGGCGCCGCGCTGGACCGCTTCTTCTCCGAGTATTCCGGGCTTAACCACTTCACCCAGACGGTCCTGCGCACGGTGGAGCGCGGCGAGATCATGCGCTGGCCGCCGCGGCTCGGCGCGCGGAGGCCGTTGTGAGACCGCGTCCGCATCGCGCCGACAGACGGAGGCCATGAGATGGCGCGCAAGCCCGATTGGCAGTCCGATATCGACGAGATGAAAGGCCACGAGCGCTGGGCGCTCCGCGGCCCGCTTTCGCTCATCAAGGTCAAGCCCATCGCTGACGCCGTCGTCACGACGGTGGGCGGCTACTTCACCACCGCGAACTCCATCGGCGGACTCGACGTCCCGGCGATGGAGGGCCGCCTCGGATTCGAACCCGGCCATTTCAAGAGCGGCGTGCGCATCTACACCTTCGCACGGCTGCCGGCCCGCTCCGAATACACCTATGAACTCACGACGAAATTTCCGGACGGTTTCGCCTACGTCGCGTGGTCGAGCGATCCGCATTATCCGCCGGGCGTCGGGCATGCGCACCAATGGTGCATCCGCCCTGGCGTCGGCATCCCCGTGTTGCCCGTCCACGTCGTTCTGGCCGACCGGTCGGAACGCTACCGGGCGCCGACATGAGCATCGCCGACGACCTCCGTGCCCGCCCCTACGACTTCGACCTGCTCGGGACACTGCGCCTGATCGAGCGCAGCTTTCCCGACAAGCCGCGCATAGGCGACAGCGCGACCCGCTCGGACGACTTCGTCAGCCTCGGGGAGGATCCCTACCTCGCGTTTCCGGCCGCCAACATCCATCGCGTCGACAACGATGAAGCGGGCCGGATCAGGCTGTTCGTGCGCTTCCTCGGCCTGCTCGGGCCGCAGGGTGCGCTTCCGCTCCAGACCACCGACGAGGCGCTCACCTGGGATCATGCCGGACACGATGCCTTCGCGCGCTTCCTCGATCTTCTGAACCATCGCTTCCTGCAACTGTTCTTCCGCGCCTGGGCGGATGCGAGGCCGATCGCGCAGGCGGACCGCCCGGGCGAGGACCGCTTCGTCGCCTATGTCGGCTCCAGCGTCGGCCTCGGCTCGCCGATCTTCCGCGCACTGGATTCCGTCTCGGATATGGGGCGGCTCGCCTTCGCGGGCCTGCTCGGCGCGCAGGCGAAATCCGCCTCGCGGCTGCGGCAGGCCGTCGAGGGCCTGTTCGGCGTGCGCTGCGAGGTCGAGGAGTTCGTCGGCGCGTTCCTGCCGTTCGAGCGCGCCGACCAGACGCGGCTCGGCACCGCCCATGCGCGGCTGGGGCTCGACTGCCTCGTCGGAGCGAGCGTTTTCAGCATCGAGGACAAGATCTGCCTGAGGCTCTACGCCGAGGATCTTCCGACCTACGAGCGCTTCCTGCCGAACGGTCCGCTCTGTACGCCGCTGGCGGACCTGCTGTTCTTCTATCTCGGCTCGGAACTCGATTGCGAGGTCGAACTCGCCCTGCCCGAGCGCGCCGTGCGGCCGTTGTGCCTCGCCCGCGAGGGCGGCGGGCAGCTCGGCTACACGAGCTGGATGGGGCGCAACCCCGATCCCGGCCAAGCCGACGCGTATCGCCGCGACGCCCGCATGAATCCGGCCGAACGCGCACGCCGGACCTCCGATGCCGGCGCGGCCCCACAACACGACGCGAGGGGATGACCATGGCCGACATCAGCCTGGAAACCGTGACGGGCAAGCTCAATCGGATCGGCTACGAGGGGTTTATCCAGGGGCTGCGCAGCGCCAAGGGCGCGGGCAATCGCAACGTCGAACTGGCCCACTGGCTGCTCCACGTCCTTCAGCGCGACGCGACCGATCTCGGGCTCACGGCCGATGCGTACAAGCTCGATCGGGCGCGCCTGCTCTCCGACATCAACGCGGCGGTGGCGGGCTTGCGCAAGAACGAGACCGGGATGCCGGGGGTGTCGAACACCCTGGTCGACCTGCTCGACCGCGGCTGGCACTACGCGACTTTGTTCTTCGGCGAGACGCAGATCCGCACCGGCCACGTCCTCGTCGCCGGCCTGAAGTCGCCCGAGCTGAACCGGGCCTTCGTCGCTCTGTCGAAGGAGTTCGCCCGGATCCCGGTGGAGGCGCTCACCGCCGAGCACCGCGGGATCTGGTCACGCTCGGAGGAGGAGAACCTACGGCCGATGGACGGCTCGGGCGCCGTCGCCGCCGGCACGCCCGGCGCCGAGGCCGCGAGCGCCAAGGGCCAGACCGCCCTCGACCGGTTCTCGCAGGACCTCACGGCCAAGGCGGCGTCGGGCGAGATGGACCCGATCCGCGGGCGCGACGACGAGATCCGCCAACTGATCGACGTGCTGATGCGGCGTCGGCAGAACAACCCGATCCTCACCGGCGAGGCCGGCGTCGGCAAGACCGCGGTGGTCGAGGGCTTCGCCCAGCGGATCGCTTCCGGCGACGTCCCGCCCGCGCTGAAGGGCGTGCGGCTCTGCGCCCTCGACATCGGCCTGATGCAGGCCGGCGCCTCGATGAAGGGCGAGTTCGAGCAGCGCCTGCGCTCGGTGATCGACGAGGTGCAATCCTCGCCGATTCCGGTGATCCTGTTCATCGACGAGGCCCACACCCTGATCGGCGCCGGCGGTGCTGCCGGCACGGGGGACGCCGCCAACCTCCTGAAGCCGGCGCTCGCCCGCGGCACGCTGAAGACCATCGCCGCGACCACCTGGGCCGAGTACCGCCAGTATTTCGAGAAGGACCCGGCGCTCACCCGCCGTTTCCAGTCGATCCAGATCGGCGAGCCGGACGTGGCGCGTTGCTGCGACATGCTGCGCGGGCTGCTCGGGCCGATGCAGAAGCACCATGGCGTGCGCATTTCGGACGCGGCGGTGGTGGCCGCCGTGGAGTTTTCGCACCGCTACATCCCGGCCCGGCAGCTGCCCGACAAGGCGGTGAGCCTGCTCGACACCGCATGTGCCCGCGTCGCCATCAGCCAGAGCGCGACGCCGGCCGCGATCGCGGACACCCGCGTCGCGATCGCGGCCCGAGAATCCGAGCGCGCGGCGCTGGTCGAGGATCGCGACCTCGGCGCGCCGAACGAGGCGCGCGTC
>CAZZZJ010000038.1:10703-13896 GCA_964658355.1 Beijerinckiaceae bacterium | reverse complement strand
CACCGCGCCGCGCAGGCCCGCTTCGACGACGAGCGTCGCGCCCGATTCCGCGTCCGCCGTGCGGGTGGTGATCGACAGGCGCGAGACCGCGCCGATCGAGGGCAGAGCCTCGCCGCGGAATCCGAGGGTGTCGATCCGCGTGAGGTCGCCGCTCGGCAGCTTCGAGGTGGCGTGGCGCTCGACCGCCAGCATCAGGTCGTCCGGGGACATGCCGGCGCCGTCGTCGACCACCCGGATCAGCCGCCTGCCGCCGGCCTCGATCGTCACCGCGACGCTGCGGGCGCCGGCATCGATCGCGTTCTCGACCAGCTCCTTCACGGCCGAGGCCGGTCGCTCCACCACCTCGCCCGCGGCGATGCGGTCGACGAGGACCGGGTCGAGACGGCGGACGGGCTGCGGGACAAGCATGGTCGCCCGCTTATAGCCCCCGCACGCCCATCGATCCATCGGCGCCGCCGCTCAACCGGGGGATCGCGACCGCCTCATACCGGCCCGCGACCCGTTCGACCCGCGGAGGGCTGCCCCGCGCAACCGCGAGGCGGCGCCGATCCACCGGACCGCATGCGTCCCTGCCCCTGCGGTTCGGTCCGAACACCGCCATCCGCCGTTGACGCTGCATTAACCACGCCCGGCTAGCCTTCGTTAACCATGCGGGAACGGTGCGGCGGCGGTCCTCGCACGTGTCCAGCCAGGGGAGTCGGGATCCGGTGCGGGGCTTGGAGGGCGAAGGGCATGCGCGACGGGAGGCGGGCCCTGCCTGCGGCCTCGCGCTCCTGCTCGCGGGTGTCCCGGC
This sequence comes from Beijerinckiaceae bacterium, assembly GCA_964658355.1. GTDB lineage: Bacteria > Pseudomonadota > Alphaproteobacteria > Rhizobiales > Beijerinckiaceae > Methylobacterium. Next base: position 13,103 of record CAZZZJ010000038.1, on the reverse strand, counting down.
CATCCTCGCCGGCGCCCTCCCCGCCCCGGCGTCGGCGCAGGCGACCCGCTTCGAATCCCTGAGCCCGGTCGCCGGTCAGCCCGACAATCCCGGCACCGGGCAGGATCCCGGCCAGGACGGATTGCCGATGCTGCGCCGCAACCGCCTGTCCGAGGGCCCGCCGCGTCTCGGCAACGGCAGTTCCGGCGAGGCGTCCGGCGGTGAATCGTCCGGCGGCCTGACCTCGGGCGGCGCCAGCCTGTCCGGACCGACCGAGGCCGGCGCCTCGACCCTCGACACGCGGGTCCGCTCCTCCGGAAGCCGCACGGGCGGCGCCACCTCGGGGACCAACAACCGCGCGCCGATCAGTCTTCTGCGGCAGCGCGCGGCCCCGCCCCGCCGCCTCGGCACCGCGACGAAGCGGTTCACCCAGGAGGTCACCCAGATCCCCGCGCCGGCCCTGCGCCTCTCGCCGGTGATCCAGAACCCGGTCGTCGGCGTGCCGCTGCCGCCGGACGCGCCGCGGCCGCAAGGGCCGGGACTGCCGCTGATCAACCCGCTGAGCGGTGTCCTCACCCCGGGCGCGCTGCTGGCCAACAGCCTGCGGCGGCCGCTCGCGATCGACGACGCCTACGCGCCGCTCGGGCTCCGACTCGGCAGCTTCACGGTGCTGCCGTCCTTCACCCAGAGCCTCGGCTACGACAGCAATCCGGACCAGACCACGCCGTCGCTCGCCAAGGGATCGGTGGCGCTGCGCAGCGAGGGGGAGCTGAATTTCCGCTCGGACTGGTCGACGAGCGAGCTGGCGGGCGAACTGCGCGCCGGCTACCTGGAGACGCCGCAGAACGAGATGGCGAGCCGCCCGAACGCCGCCGGCACCGTGCGGCTTCGGATCGATGCGACCCGCGACCTGCGGATCGATGCCGAGACCCGCTTCCTCGTCGACACCCAGCGCACCGGAAGCCCCAACCTCCAGGCCGTCACCGCGATCAACCGGCCGATCGTGGCCACCTACGGCACCTCGCTCGGCGCGACCCAGACCTTCAACCGGCTCTCGGTGTCCCTGCGCGGCTCGGTCGACCGCTCCGAGTTCGAGGATGCGCGGCTGTCGGACGGCACGGTGATCAGCCAGGCCGACCGGACCCAGAACCAGTACAGCCTGCGCCTGCGCACGGCCTACGAGGTGACGCCGGAGATCAGCCCGTTCGTCGAATTGCTCGCCGACACCCGGGTCTACGACCTGCGCCGCGACGCCAGCGGCCTGCGCCGCGATTCGGACGGCATCGCAGCCTCGGTCGGCGCGACCCTCAACTTCACCCGCTCGATCAGCGGCGAGATCTCGGGCGGCCTGCAGCACCGGACCTACGTCGACCCGAGCCTGCGCGACCTCGATGCGCCGATCTTCGGTGCGGCCCTGGTCTGGGCGGCGAGCCCGCTCACCACCGTGCGCCTGAGCGGGCAAGCCGGCGTCACCGAGACGACGGTCCCCGGTTCGAGCGGCATCCGCACCCAGACGGCGACGCTGGAGGTGCAGCACGACCTCCTGCGCAACCTCTCGATCATCGTCGGCGGCGGCTACCTCCGTAACGACTACCAGGGGGTCTCGATCCGCGAGACCGGCTTCTCGGCGACCGCCCGGCTGGATTATCGCTTCAACCGCTGGCTGACGCTGCGCGGCACCTACCTCTACCAGGAGATCACCAGCTCGGTGGCGACCGCGAGCTTCTCCGACAACACCTTCCTGCTCGGCCTGCGGGTGAACCCGTAGGCCGCTCGGTACGGAAAGCCGCGGTCAGCGCACCAGCGCCAGGGAGGCGCCGGACTTGGTCAGCGCCCCGTCGAGCGCGCCGCCGCCCTGGCGCAGACGGGCGGCCACCGTGCCGCCCTGCTGATACAGGTAGACCTCGCCGTCCCGGAAATCCCAGGCCGTGACCTTGGCGAGGTCCTTGTTCGGGCAGCCCGCCGCGGACGCCTTGTAGAGGTCGAGGGCCGGTGCGCTCGAAAGCGTGACCTTGCAGCTCCCCCCGGTCGTGTCCTTGGCGTCCCAGGCGCCGACCACCGACGCGCGCCCGCTCGCCACCACCGGCGGCGGCGGCGGCGGGGCGACCACCGGTTCGGGAATCACGTTGGAGGCCGGCGGCGGGGCGATCGAGGCCTGGGCGCCGATCGGCGCCCCGTCCGGCGCGGCGGACGCCCCCGGCGGCGGCGCGAGCGGCGTGGAGGTCACGGAGCCCGAGGGCATCGCCGGCGCGATGTTGTCGATGGAGGCCTGCGGCCCCGGCCCGCGGACGCGCGGCCCGTCGAAGCGCTGCGACGAGCAGGCGCCGAGACCCGCGGCCAGGGCGAGGAGAGCGATCGTAGAACGGTACTGACGCGGCATCGGACCTGGCTTCCCCGGCGCACACGCGGCGCCCCTTGCTG
>CAZZZJ010000038.1:2451-10603 GCA_964658355.1 Beijerinckiaceae bacterium | reverse complement strand
TCGTGCAGCGCGTCGAGGCGGTCGCCGGTGTTCTCGTCGCGGCTGTCGATCAGCCAGCGATAGGCCTGCAGCAGCGCCGCCGGCCCCAGGAACTTCTCGCCGTTCCACCAGTAGCTCGGGCATGAGGTGGTGCAGCACGCGCACAGGATGCACTCGTACAGCCCGTCGAGCTTGGCCCGGTCTTCCGGCGTCTGCGGCCATTCCTTCTCGGGCGCCAGGGTGTCGGTCTTGAGCCACGGCTCGACCGAGGCGTGCTGGGCGTAGAAGTTCGTCAGGTCCGGGACGAGGTCCTTCAGCACCGGCATGTGCGGCAGCGGGTAGATCTTCACCGCCGCGGTCTTCCGGCCCTTCGCATGCTCCTGGCACTCGTCGATGCCCATGGTGCAGGCCAATGCGTTCTGGCCTTCGATGTTCATGGCGCAGGAGCCGCAGATGCCCTCGCGGCAGGAGCGGCGGAACACCAGCGTCGAGTCGACCTTGTTCTTGATCCACAGCAGCGCGTCGAGCACCATCGGCCCGCAATCGTCGCGGTCGACCTGATAGGTGTCGATCCGCGGGTTCTTGCCGTCGTCCGGGTTCCAGCGGTAGACACGGAACTCCTTGAGGTTCTTGGCCCCCGTCGTCGCGGGCCAGGACTTGCCCTCGGTGATCTGGGAGTTCTTGGGAAGGGAGAATTCGGCCATCACGGAGCCTCTCGCGGCGGAGCCTCGCGCTCCGGGTGTATCGGGGATTGATGACGATGGATCTCGGCGGAGATCATGTCGGACGGTTGCCTTCGTCGATCACACGATCGCGCGCCGCCCGACGGCGGTGTGGAAGGGCGGCACGCTGGGAGCCTTCTCGATGGCGACGATGCTGTCGTGGAAGCTGATGCAGGCGGTCGTCCGCCCGAAAGCGTCGCCGGCGCGCGACGGCTCCAGCGCGTAGGGGGCGTGGAGCCGGTCGACCAGCTCTCGCGCATAGGTGACGAAGCTCTTCGCGCCCTGCCGGTCCGCTCCGTATTCCGGCCAATACGACGTGTGGGTGTCCTCGCACAGGTAGATGCCGCGGTCCGACAGCAGCGGAAACAGCGTCTCGAAGGTCGCGATCTGATGCGACCAGACATGACTGCCGTCGTCGACGACGACGTCGATCCCGCCCATCTCGGCGACGATCCGTTCGAGCAACTCGCGATCGTCCTGGCTGCCGATGTGGACCGTCAGGTCACCGTCGTCGACGGCGGCGCATCGGGGATCGACATCGAGGCCATGGATCACCGCGTCCGGCCCGAGATAGCGCCGCCAGACCTGCAGCGACCCGCCGTTGTGCACGCCGATCTCGAGGAGACGCACGCCCGTCCCGCAAAAATGCGCGAGGTGGCGGTGGTAGATGCCGAGATAGTGGTGCCACTTGACCGTCAGGCGGTCGGCCTGCGCGTAGAAGGCGTCCTCGGCCGGGTTCGTGGCGGCGGCACGCGCGGCCACGGGATCGACCTCGCGCCGGAACGCATTGAAGACGTCCGCGACGGTTCGCCCCGATGCCGGCCGGCCGGGCGTTTCCGCCCCGCCGCCGAGGAGATGTCTCAAGCGATCTAGCATGCCTCGGATCTTCCGCTCCTGCATCGGATCGACCGCAGCGCTGAGGCCGGCTCGTACGGGGCACGCCGCCCCCTTGTCCGCCTCCTAGCCCGCCCTCCCGCAAACCCGGCGACGGGACGCGCGCGGACGCGGGCCTGCGGCAGCGGGGCGTCGGGCGACGCCGGAGCGCTCACGGCGTCCGCCTCAATACACCCGCGCCTTCGGCTCGATGTACTGGATCTCGTTCGACATCGTGTAGGTGTGCACCGGCCGGTAGTCGATGTTCACCCGATGCGCGCTCTCGTCGAGCCAGGACAGGGTGTGCTTCATCCATTCCTTGTCGTTGCGGTCGGGGAAGTCCTCGCGGGCATGCGCGCCGCGCGATTCCTGGCGGTTGGCCGCCGATTCCATGGTGACGACCGCCTGGCCGATCAGGTTGTCGAACTCCAGGGTCTCCAGGAGGTCGGTGTTCCACACCAGCGAGCGGTCGGTGATGCGGATGTCGGCGGACGCGTTCCAGACCTTGTGGATCAGACCCTTGCCCTCCTCCAGCACCTCGCCGGTGCGGAACACGGCGCAGTTGTTCTGCATCGTCTTCTGCATCTCGAGGCGAAGGTCGGCGGTCGGCGTCGCGCCGTCGGCGTAGCGGAAGCGGTCGAGGCGGGTGAGGGCCTTGTCGGCGGAGTCCTTCGCCAGATCCATCGACCGGCCGTTCGGCTCGACGATCTCGGCGCAGCGCTGGCCGGCCGCGCGGCCGAACACCACGAGGTCGATCAGCGAGTTCGAGCCGAGGCGGTTGGCGCCGTGCACCGAGACGCAGGCCGCCTCGCCGATCGCCATCAGGCCGGGCACGACGGTGTCGGGGTTGCCGTCGCGCAGCGTCAGCACCTCGCCGTGATAGTTCGTCGGGATGCCGCCCATGTTGTAGTGCACCGTCGGCAGCACCGGGATCGGCTCCTTGGTCACGTCGACGCCGGCGAAGATCTTGGCCGATTCCGAGATGCCCGGCAGGCGCTGGTGCAGGATCGCCGGGTCGAGGTGATCGAGGTGCAGGAAGATGTGGTCGCCGCCCTTGCCGACGCCGCGGCCGGCGCGGATTTCCATGGTCATCGAGCGCGAGACCACGTCGCGCGAGGCGAGGTCCTTCGCGCTCGGCGCGTAGCGCTCCATGAAGCGCTCGCCCTCGGAGTTCGTCAGGTAGCCGCCCTCGCCGCGCGCGCCCTCGGTGATCAGGCAGCCGGCGCCGTAGATGCCGGTGGGGTGGAACTGCACGAACTCCATGTCCTGCAGCGGCAGGCCGGCACGAAGCACCATGGCGTTGCCGTCGCCGGTGCAGGTATGGGCGGACGTCGCCGAGAAGTAGGAGCGGCCGTATCCGCCGGTGGCGAGGATCACCATCTGCGCGCGGAAGCGGTGGATCTCGCCGCTGGCCTGGTCCATGGCGACGACGCCTCGACAACGGCCCTCGTCGTCCATGATCAGGTCGAGGGCGAAGTACTCGATGAAGAAGTTGGTCTGGTTCTTCACCGCCTGCCCGTAGAGGGTGTGGAGCATGGCGTGCCCGGTGCGGTCGGCCGCCGCGCAGGTGCGCTGGGCGGTGCCCTTGCCGTAATCGGTGGTCATGCCGCCGAACGGCCTCTGGTAGATCTTGCCCTCCTCCGTGCGGGAGAACGGCACGCCCCAGTGCTCCAGCTCGTAGACGGCGGCCGGCGCGTTGCGCACGAGGTACTCGATCGCATCCTGGTCGCCGAGCCAGTCCGACCCCTTCACGGTGTCGTACATGTGCCAGCGCCAGTCGTCCGGACCCATGTTGCCGAGCGAGGCCGAGATCCCGCCCTGCGCCGCCACCGTGTGCGAGCGGGTCGGAAACACCTTCGTGATGCAGGCGGTCCGCAAGCCCGCCTGCGAACAGCCCACCGTGGCGCGCAGGCCCGCGCCGCCGGCGCCGACGACCACCACGTCGAAGGTGTGGTCGATGATGGGGTAGGCGGGTCCGTGCCCGTTCTGTCCGTTGGCGGCCATGGAAGGCTCCTTCAAGATCGCGGGAAACCGGTCAGACGAGGCGGCCGAGCCCGACGCGCAGGATCGCGTACAGGCAGGCCACGGCCACGATGACCGCGTAGAAGTTGTTGGCGAGCACCGCGGCGAACTTCAGCCCCGGGCTGTGGACGTAATCCTCGATGATCACCTGCATCCCCAGACGCATGTGGATCGCGACCGAGGTCACGGCGAGGATCAGGACGATCGCGACGAAGGGGTGCGACACCAGGGACACCGCTTCCGGATAGGTGCGGCCTGCCATCAGCGCGACGATCGCCACGAAGGCGAGCATCAACGGCGCGTTGGCGGCGGCCGTCAGCCGCTGCATCCACCAATGCCCGACGCCGTGATGGGCGACGCCGAGGCCGCGCACGCGGGCGCGCGGCGTGCGGATCGAGACCTGCGGGTTCTGAAGGGTCTTGGCCTTTGCCATCGCGAAAAGCTCCTCAGCGCACGAAGAGGGCGACGGCCCAGACGACGATCGTCAGCGTCGCGGAGCCGATCAGGGTGGCGCGGGCGAGCGCCATGCGTTTGTCGCGGTCGAAGCCGTAGCCGGCATCCCACACGAAGTGGCGCAGGCCGCCGAGCATGTGGTGCAGCAGGATCCAGGTGTAGGCGAACAGCACGATCCGGCCGATCCACGAGCCGAAGAACCACGCCACCCAGCCGTAGGCCGCCGGCCCCGAGGCGAGCGCCACGAGCCAGATCGCCACGAGCGCGGTGCCGCCGTAGAGCGCCGTGCCCGTGATGCGGTGGAACACCGACATCGCCATCGTCCAGGTCCAGCGGTAGATCTGGAGATGCGGCGAAAGCGGCTGGGCGACGGTGGGGCGTGCGGTGGGTGCCATCGTGCGGGAGGCCTCGTGTCGTTCTCGGGAATTGGACCGTCTCTAATCTGTAGCGCTAGAGGCCCGAGCGTTTCGCCGCAATGCGGCATGACGGGGCGGTGTTGACGATTCCGGCGGGATATCGCCTGGCCGTCCTCACGGCAGGCGTCCGATCAGCCGCCACCAGGCATAGTCGAGCGGCGCCGCGATCAGCAGCGCGGCGACGCCGTAGGCGAAGGTCGCCCGCGTCGCATCCTTCAGGGACACGCCGCCGCACTCGCGCGCGAAGACGATCGGCGGGGCCTGATAGGGGAAGAACAGCGTGGCGTAGCCGACCACCTGCACCATCACCACGTCGATCACCGGCCAGCCGCTGGCCTGCGCCATCTCGCCGGCCAGCGCCGTGTAGAGCGCGGGCGCGCCGTTGGCCGTCACCACGAGGGCGAGCGTCGTCGCGATGCCGGTGAGGACGGCGAAGTTCTGCACCGTGGCGCCGGGGCTCAACGGGGCGACCGCGAGCAGCGCGTGGCCGAGGCGTTCGCCGAGGCCGGTCTCGCTGACGAGCGACACGAGCCCCAGGAGCGCGGCGATGTAGAAGCAGGTGCGCAGCGAGACCTGAGCGAAGGCTTCCGCCGGCAGCACGCCGATTTTCGGCAAGAGGCAGATCACCGCCGCCGAAAGCCCGATCCAGGCCGGGGCGATCCCGTGCAGCCCGTCGGTCATCCACAGGGCCAGCGTGCCGACGAGGATCACGGCGAGGCGGCGCTCGGCAGCGGAGGCCGGCGGCAGAGCAGGAAGTGCCGCCGCATCGGAATCCAGCCGGTCGGGAAACAGCCTGACGAGAAGCACGACGAGGAGCACGCCCTTGACCAGCGCCAGGACCGGCGCGTGCAGCCACAGATAGGGCAGGTAGGTGAGGTGCAGGCCCTGGAGGCGTTCGGCGGCGCCGGCCATCACGAGATTCGGGACGTTGGCGGGCAGGATCGCCGCCGACAGGATCGGCGTCGCGAGCCCGACCGCCATCACCGCGCCGATCCGGCCCTTCCGTCCGGCCGCCAGCCCGAACGCGTCGCAGAGCGACAGGGTCACCGGGATCATGAGGGCGATCCGCCCGAGATTCGACGGCATCACGAACGCGAGGAGGAAGCTGAAGGCGACGAGCCCGGCGATCAGGCGCGGATAGGAACCCGAGAGCCGTCCGCTCAAGCCCTGTGCGAGGCGCGCACCGAGACCGGTCCGCGTCATCGCGAGGCCGACCACCATCCCCGACATCACCAGCCAGAAGGCCGAGGACGCGAAGCCCGAGAACACCGTGGCCGCCGCGCCGAGCTTGAGCAGCATGGCGAGCGCGAAGAACAGCAGCGCGGTGACGATCTCCGGCAGAAGCGCCGTCGCCCACAACCCCATGCAGAGCACGAGCAAAGCGCCGGTCGCCAGGATCGTCGTCTCGCCTCCCATGCCGCCCTGCCCCCGCCGTGTCCGATCCGCGCCGTGTTTAGGGGCCGGATCGGAACGGTTCGCAATACGGAATCCTTTGACGGTGCCTTCGCGCATTACGAAGGATAGGCGTCGGCGTGAACGCAATTCGAATACGTGTCGGCCCAGCGCCCGCCGACGTGCCGAGCCGCCGCTTCGCGGCCGGCGTAAGGAGGCTCGATCGATGATGCGTTTCGATCTTCTCGACCTCACCCTCTTCCGCCATGTGGTCGAGGCCGGCTCGATCACCCACGGCGCGGCGCGCACGAACCTCGCGCTCGCCGCCGCCTCGACGCGGATCCGGGCGATGGAGACCTCGCTCGGCGCCGCCCTGCTCACCCGCAGTCGCCTCGGCGTCGTCCCGACCCCGGCCGGGCGGGCGCTGCTGGCGCATGCCCGCGGGCTGATCGCCGGCATCGAGCGCATGCAGGGCGAGCTCTCGGCCTTCTCCGGCGGTACGGTCGGGCAGATCCGGGTGCTGGCCAACACCAACGCGCTCACCGAATTCCTGCCCGACGCGCTCGCCGCCTACCTGACGAAGAACCCCGGCGTCAGCGTCGAGATCGACGAGCACACCTCGGACGAGATCGTCGGCCTCGTCGCGGACGGCCAGGCCGACCTCGGCATCCTGTCGGGCACGGTCGACACCGGCGACCTCCAGACGTTTCCGTTTCGGCAGGACCGGTTCGTCCTGGTGGCGGCCCGCGGCCACGCCCTGGCCGAGCGCGAGACGGTCGCCTTCGCCGAGGTGCTGGCGCACGATCTCGTCGGCCTCGACCGGGCAAGCGCGCTCACGCGTTTCCTGGCCGACAAGGCGGCGCGCGTCGGGCGCCCGATGCGGCTGCGGGTGCAGTTGCGCGGGTTCGACGCCGTCTGCCGCCTCGTCGATGCCCGGGTCGGCATCGGCATCGTGCCCGAAAGCATGGCTCGTCGCGTGGCCCGCGGCCTCGACATCGCCGTGGTGCCGCTGGTCGAGCCCTGGGCGACCCGCGCCTTGACCCTGTGCTTGCGCAACTATGACGGGTTGCCGAGCTTCGCCCAGGACTTCGTTATACATCTGCGCGATGGTCGAGGCACCTGAATGCCCATCTTCGAACCTATTACCCAAATGATTTCGTAATTTTGCTTCTTGGCGGCAGTGTTTCCGGATGTTTCCGAAGAAATGCCGCATCGAAAATGGTGGAAGACTACGCAAAAGGCCTTTTCTTGGGATGAGCGTGCTATCCTTGTCCGTCCGGGCGTCTGGAAGACGTCCCGAACCAGACGGATCTCTTCACCATGCCTGCCGAGACGGATTGCTTCGATGTCGTGGTGATCGGCGCCGGTCTCGCCGGGACCTGTCTCGCCGGGCGCCTCGCCCGCGAGGGCCGCAGGATCGCGCTGGTCGACACCCACGCCGTCCACCCGCACGATTTCCGGGCGGAGAAGTACGGCTCCGCGCAGATGACGCTGTTCGAGTCTCTCGGCTTCGGCGCCGCCGCCCGCGGCTGCACCACGCGGACCGACGCCGTCCGGGTCGTGCGCTTCGGTCGCCTCGCGCACTGGGAGCGGAACACCGAGTACGGCGCCGCCTATCCCGACCTCATCAATGCCCTGCGCGCCGACCTGCCCGCCGGGCTGCTCACGGTGGGCCGGGTCGCCGACCTCGACCTCGGCCCGGAGATGCAGGTCGTCACGCTCGGGGACGGACGCCGGTTCGAGGGCCGCCTCGTGGTGCTGGCGACGGGCCTCGGAGACGTCCTGCGCCGCAAGGCCGGGATTGCACGGCGGGTGATCGGCGAACGCCACTCCCTGGCCATCGGCTTCGACATGGCGGCGCCGCGCACCGTCTTTCCATTCCCGGCGTTGACCTATTTCTCCGAACGGTTCGGCGGAAGCGACGCCTACCTCACGCTGTTTCCGCTCGGCGAGGCCATGCGGGCGAACCTGTTCTGCTACCATCAGCCGAACGCACCCTGGACGAAGGCGTTTCGCGCCGATCCTGCAGCCGGCCTGCGCACGCTGATGCCGGGGTTCGCGGCCCATTGCCCGGACCTGACGATCGCGGGCCCGGTCGAGGTCCGGCCGATCGACCTGACGCGGGCCGAAGGGCATGTCCGCGACGGGCTCGTCCTCGTCGGCGACGCCTTTCAGACCGCCTGCCCGATCCCCGGGACCGGGATCGGCAAGGTGCTGACCGATGTGCTGCGGCTGGCCGACATCCACCTGCCCGGCTGGCTCGCGACGCCCGGCATGGGCGCCGACAAGATCGCC
>CAZZZJ010000038.1:0-2351 GCA_964658355.1 Beijerinckiaceae bacterium | reverse complement strand
CACACCGCCGGCGGCCTCGGCCACGGCTTCGGCAACCTGATCAACGCCCACGTCTCCGGCACGCCGCTCGTGGTCACGGCGGGCCAGCAGGATTCGCGGCATGCGATCACCGACCCGCTGCTGTTCGGCGACCTCGTCAGCCTCGCCACGCCCGCCGTGAAGTGGGCGCGCGAGGTCACCAACGCCGACCAGCTGCCGATCCTGCTCCGGCGCGCCTTTCACGACTGCTCGGCCGCGCCGTCCGGCCCGGTCTTCCTGTCGCTGCCGATGGATGTGATGGAGGCGATGACCGAGGCGCCCGCCGGCGGGATCTCGACCATCGACCGTTGCGCCGTCGCCGGCTCCCTCGACCGGCTGGCCGACCACCTCGCCGCCGTGGCCCCCGGACGGCTCGCGCTCATCGCCGGCGACGAGATCGACGCCAGCGATGCGTCGGGCCAGGCCGTGGCGCTCGCCGACCTGCTCGGCGCGCCGGTCTACGGCTCGTCCTGGCCGGCCCACATCCCCTTCCCCACCGCGCATCCGCTCTGGGCCGGGAGCCTGCCGACCAAGGCGACGGAGATCGCCGGGATCCTCGGCGCCTACGACGCGGTCTTCGCGCTCGGGGGCAAATCGCTGATCACGGTGCTCTACACGGAAGGCTCGGCGGTGCCGACCGGGACGCAGGTGTTCCAGCTCTCGGCGGACGTGCGCGACCTAGGGCGCACCTACGAGACCACCCTCTCGATGGTCGGCGACGTGCGCGCCTCCCTCGACGCGCTGCTGCCGCTCCTGAGGCCGCGCCTCGCTGAGCGGGCGGACGCCTACGCCGCCCTGCGGGTGGCGGCCGCCCGCACCTACGCGGCCCGCCGCACGAGGCTCACAGAGATCGCCGACGCCGCCTTCGCCGACCCGGTGATCGCGCCGCTGGTGGCCGCACGCGAGATCGCCCGCGCGGTGGGCGCGGACACCGCCATCGTCGACGAGGCGCCGGCGACGATGGCGCATCTGCGCACCTTCCTGCACAGCGAAAAGACGCATCAATACGCCTCGATGCGGGGCGGCGTCCTCGGCTGGGGAATGCCGGCCGCCGTCGGCACCTCGCTCGGCCTCGACCGCGCGCCGGTGGTCTGCGTCGTCGGCGACGGCGCGGCGATGTACTCGCCCCAGGCGCTCTGGACCGCCGCCCACGAGGCCCTGCCCGTGACCTTCGTGGTGATCAACAATGCCGAGTACAACATCCTGAAGAACTACATGAAGTCGCAGTCGCACTACGCCTCGGTGCGCGCCAACCGCTTCATCGCCATGGACCTCACCGACCCGCGCATCGACTTCCCGGCGCTCGCCGCCGCGATGGGCGTGCCGGCGCGGCGGGTGACCCGGGCCGGCGATATCGCGCCCGCGATCGAGGCCGGGATCGCATCGGGGGGCCCGAATCTGGTGGAGGTGGTGGTGCGGGCGACCTGACGGGCGACCGCGGAGGCCTCAAGGCAGCAGCAGGATCGCCCCCGTCGTCGCGCGCGCCTCCGCCGCCCGATGCGCCGCCGCGACCTCCGAGAGCGGAAACCGCGCCCCGATCCGCGCGACGATCGCCCCCGAGGCGATGGCGGCGAACACCTCCGCCGCGTTGGCCCGCAGGGTCTCGGTGTCGGCGTTGTGCGGGAACACCGAGGGGCGGGTGAGGAAGAGGCAGCCCTTCTTGTTCAGCAGTTCCGGCTCGATCGCCGGGGCCGGGCCGGAGGCTGCGCCGTACAGCACCACGAGTCCGAAGGGGGCTGCGAGGTCGAGCGAGTGCAGGAAGGTGTCCCGGCCGACCGAATCGTAGACCACCCGCGCCTTCCGCCCGCCGGTGGCGGCGAGCAGCGCCTGCGGCCAGCCGACCTGCGAATAGTCGATCGCCACGTCGCAGCCGGCCTCGCGCGCCACGGCGCATTTCTCCGCCGAACCGGCGGTGCCGACCACGGTGGCGCCGAGCGTCTTGGCCCAGCGGCACAGGATCTGTCCGACGCCGCCGGCGGCGGCATGGACCAGCACCATCTCGCCCGGCTGCACCGCGTGGGTGCGCCGGAGCAGGTATTGCGCGGTCATCCCCTTGAACAGCAGGGCCGCGGCGTCCTCGTCCGAGACGGTGTCGGGGATCGCCACCAGCTTGTCCGCGGGCACGACGCGCCGGTCGGCGTAGCTGCCGAGCCCCGCATTCATGTAGGCGACCCGGTCGCCGACCCGGAACCCCGAGACGCCCGCGCCCAGGGCCTCGATCCGGCCGGCGGCCTCGTGGCCGAGTCCCGTCGGCAGCGGCAGGGGATAGGTCCCCTTGCGCTGGTAGACGTCGATGAAGTTGAAGCCGATCGCGGTCTGGCGCAGCAGCACCG
>CAZZZJ010000037.1:10530-14240 GCA_964658355.1 Beijerinckiaceae bacterium | reverse complement strand
GGCGCCGGGATCGGCTGGGGCTTCCAGCTCCAGTCGCCGATCGTGGTGGCGGCCCTGGCCTACCTCCTCTTCGCCATGGGCCTCAGCCTGTCGGGGATGCTGCATCTCGGCGGGCGCCTCGCCGGCCTCGGCGACGGGCTGACGCGGCGGGCCGGGCTCGAGGGCTCGTTCTTCACCGGCGTCCTCGCGACGGTGGTGGCGACACCCTGCACCGCGCCGTTCATGGGATCGGCGGTGGGTTTCGCGCTGACGCAATCGACCGCCGCCGGCTTGGCGGTGTTCGCGAGCCTCGGGCTCGGCCTCGCCCTGCCCTTCCTGGCGTTGACCCTGTGGCCGGCCGCACTCCGCGCCCTGCCGCGGCCCGGCGCCTGGATGGACGTGCTGAAGCAGGCGCTGGCCTTCCCGATCTACGCCACCGTGGCCTGGTTGGTCTGGGTGCTGGCGCAGCAGGTCGGGCCGCAGGGCCTGCTCGCGGGGCTGATCGGCCTCGTGCTGATGGGCTTTGCCGCCTGGGCTTGGGAGCTCGGCCGGGATGCGCGGCCGTTCCGGGCGCAGCTCGCCCGAAGCCTCGCGGTGCTCGCAATCATCGCCGTGGCGGCGCTCGCCCTCACCCTCGACCGCGACCGCATCGCGCCGGGAGCGCAGGCCAAGGTCGACGGCATCGAGCCGTTCACGCAGGCGCGCCTCGACGAATTGTTGGCCGCGGGCCGGCCGGTCTTCGTCAACATGACGGCGGCATGGTGCATCACCTGCCAGGTCAACGAGCGCAGCTCGCTCTCGACGGCGGCGGTCGGCGCGGCGATGCGCGCCCGCGACGTCACCTATCTTAAGGGCGACTGGACCAACCAGAACCCCGAGATCACCCGCCTGCTCGAGCGCCAGGGCCGCAGCGGCGTGCCGCTCTACCTGCTCTATACCGGTGCGGGCGAGCCGGTGGTGCTACCGCAGCTTCTGACGGAAGGCACGATGCTGAACGCGCTGAACGGCGTGACGCCGGTGCCCTGAAATGGGGACGGCGGGGAGAGGATAGGCCCGCTTCCTTCGCAGGGGCGTCCAGATCCATCCGCCGAACCGCATTTCATCGGCCCTGGTCATCCCGCTCCTGGCCTTTCAACCTCGGCACCGCGTCGCCGTCGAGCTCGGCATTCACGACCGTCTTGCACGACCGTCTCGGCCGACGGGCCGCCGACGACCGGTTTGGCCAAAGGCGCGTCGGGAGGGGCGGGATCGTCTCCGTCCACCGATGCGATCTGCTCGATCTCAGGGTGCGACAGGCGGCGGAGGATCGGCCTATCCGTTCGATCCGGCGAGGATGTGTCGCGCCTGTTTGGAGGCATCGCGCACTCCCTATTTCTTCCGGCGCGCGGCACGCGGGGAAGATGCGGTGCGTCCGACCATCGGGGTGAAGGCGACGTTCAGGACGACTGGAGCCAAGGTCCAGCGGCCGGACGCAACGCGGTTCGCGATCGTCGCGGCGCCGGTCCTCCACCGCCACCGCAGACCGTCCATCGAACACGGCGTCCAGGCCGGCGCGGTCGACCGCCCGGCGGTGGACGTCGAGCCCGTTCTTCCGGTCATCCGAAACCGTGCGCTCGCCCTCATCGTGGCCGTTGATACCGGCATGGAGAGGTCTCGGGCGTAGCCGGACGGCACGCGACGCGAGGCCGACAGGACGCGTGCCCGCGGATCAAAATCCGATCCGCTCGACAGTTCGGAGCGCCATGATGGGCGGAAAGCCGATCCCCGTGCAGCTCGATATCCGACGATCTATCGTGCAACCTCAGAACCATTTTATAGATGTCAGGTTGGGTGGAGCATGGGCGCGGGTCTGCCCGAGGCACCGATCGTCGCGCGGCGGCCAAGTCGCGACCGACCCTCTTTTCAGCCCCTGGACGCGCCTCCCACTTCATCGACCGGAATATGACAAATCATAACATCCATCGGGAGATCACGCCTTCTCCGACGTATGTCAGCCGCGCCTCAGCAGACAGGTTCGGCTTGTATCATGACATGATCAAATCGAGCGGAGCGGCGGCATTTCGCGTCGACGATCAATTCGAAGCGATTGTCGCCGCGCATCACTTCGGCCAGCTGACGCTGTTCGATCGTCAGATCATCGGCGTCCATCACAGGCGCGACCATATCCAAATCCGTCGCGATGGATTCGAACACTATTATATACAGGTCTTGCGATCCGGAAGGATGGTGAGTGGCCGCAGCGGAGAGGAACGCCGTCTCGCCCCGGGCGATGCGATCCTCTTCGATGCGACCCAACCCATGGACTCGATCGCGGACAACGCCGATTACGTGACGGCGATATTGTCCCGCGATTTGGTCGAGGCTGCGGCGCCGGACGCGCGCCACCTGCACGGACGGATCCTTCCGAAAGGTGAGGTCGGATCGCTTGGCGACATCATACTCTCCATGATCCGCAGCGCATCGAGCTTTTCGGACACGTCGGTCATGGGAAGCAGTCGGCTCATCACGAGCCTGCTGAGCCAAATTCAGGGACGGTCCGACGCGGCCTACGGCGACGCCGTCGGGGAAGACGATTTGGAATTGTCCCGACGACTCAAAGCGGAGTTGTTTATTGAAAACAACCTTGGCGCCGATCTGAGCGCCGACTTCGTCGCCCGTAACATCGGCGTCTCGAGATCTTCGTTGTATCGCGCGATGTATGCCGTCGGCGGCGTGGAGGCGGTCGTCGTACGTCGACGTGCCGCTCGTCTCAGATCTCTGATCGTCCAGCCGGGCAATCGCGCGTCGATCGCCGATATCGCAGAGCGGGTGGGTTTCTCGTGCATGAGCCATGGCTCACGCATGTTCAAGAAGATTTATGGCCACTCACCAGGACACATGCGGGAGAGTTTCCAAGGGGACATCCGTTCGTACGGTCGCGACTTGCACCCTGATCGGATGCGGGACTGGTACGGTGCGATGAACACGTGAACGATCGCGATCGCTTCGGATTTGCACCCCGTTCGACCGCTAATCCTCGCCGGAGAAGGTCTCGTCGAAAGCGTAGCCCGAGCCGCGCACGGTGCGGATCGGGTCCTGCTCGCCGGTGCGGTTCAGAGCCTTGCGCAGGCGACCGACATGCACGTCGACCGTGCGTTCGTCGATATAGACGTCGTGACCCCAGACGCCGTCCAGGAGCTGCTCGCGGGAATAGACCCGGCCGGGGCTCTGCATCAGGAACTCGAGCAGCTTGAACTCGGTCGGCCCGAGATGGATCTCGCTTCCCGACCGGCGCAGGCGGTGGCTGTCGCGGTCGAGCTCGATGTCGCCGGCCTCCAGGAGGTTCGCCACATGCGTGGGCTTGGCACGGCGCAGCAGGGCGCGGACGCGGGCGAGAAGCTCCGGCACCGAGAACGGCTTGACGATGTAGTCGTCGGCTCCCGTACCGAGCCCGCGGATGCGGTCGCCCTCCTCGCCCCGCGCGGTCAGCATGATGACGGGCAGGGAGGCGGTCTCGCGCCGCGCCCGCACCCGGCGGCACAGCTCGATGCCCGAGAGGCCCGGCAGCATCCAGTCCAGCAGGATCAGGTCCGGCACCTGCTCCTGCAGGCGCAGCTCGGCCTCGTCGCCACGCGCGGCGGAATCGACCTCGAAGCCCTCGGCCTCGAGGTTGTAGCGCAGGAGGGTGGTCAGCGCCTCCTCGTCCTCGACGATCAGGATCCGCGTACGCATGCAGGGCACTCCCGGGCGGA
>CAZZZJ010000037.1:7012-10430 GCA_964658355.1 Beijerinckiaceae bacterium | reverse complement strand
GCGATGTCGCGGCTGGCATAGGCGTCGAGCACGTCCTTGAGCTGCTCCTGCACCAAATCGCTCATGTGCTGGACGCCGAGCACGATCTTCTGCGCCTGCGCCTGATCGCTGATCGCCACCACGCGCTTGGCGATGTTCTTGGCGAGGTCGCCGATGCGCTCGAGGTCGCCCGAGACGCGGATCGCCGAGATCGTCTCGCGCAGGTCGATCGCCATCGGCTGGCGCTTGGCGATGAGCAGGACCGAGCGCTCCTCGATCTCGCGCTGGAGCGTGTCGAGGCGCTTGTCGGCGAGGATCACGGCCTGGGCGAGCTGGGTGTCGCGGCGGACCAGCGCGTCGGTCGCCTCGGTCATCATCTTCTCGGCGACGCCCCCCATCTCGGAGATGGAGCGGCGCAGATCCTCCAGGTCGGTGTCATAGGAACTGACGATGTGGCCGGGCATGGGCGTTGTCCTCGAACGGTCTCGACCCGTTTCCGCTGTCGCGGTGCCGGGTCTCGGTTCCCTGGGGGCGCGTCTTCGTCACGTGAGCCGGATCCCCTCACGCGAAAACGCGCGCGTCGCGACTCAGCCGAAGCGGCCGGTGATGTAGTCCTGGGTCTGGCGGACCGCCGGGTTCATGAAGATGCGGTTGGTCGGCCCGACCTCGATGACCTCGCCGAGATACATGAACGCGGTGAACTGCGAGATGCGGGCCGCCTGCTGCATGTTGTGCGTCACGATGACGATCGTGAACTCGGTACGCAGCTGCTCGATCAGCTCCTCGATCCGGCCGGTCGAGATCGGGTCGAGCGCCGAGGTCGGCTCGTCGAACAGGATCACCTCGGGGCTCTGGGCGACGGTGCGGGCGATGCACAGGCGCTGCTGCTGGCCGCCGGACAGGCCCATGCCGGACTGCTTGAGCTTGTCCTTAACCTCGTCCCACAGAGCCGACTTGCGCAGGGCCGTTTCCACGCGGCCGTCGAGCTCGGATTTCGGAAGCTTCTCGTAGAGCCGCAGGCCGAAGGCGACGTTGTCGTAGATCGACATCGGGAACGGCGTCGGCTTCTGGAACACCATGCCGATGCGCGAGCGCAGCTCGTTGAGGTCGACATGCGCGTCGAGCACGTTCTGGCCGTCGAGCAGCACCTGCCCCTCGGCGCGCTGCTCCGGATACAGGCTGTAGATCCGGTTGAAGGTGCGCAGCAGCGTCGACTTTCCACAACCGGAGGGGCCGATCAGCGCGGTCACCTGCCGGTCGTGGAAGTCGAGGTTGATGTTCTTCAGGCTGTGGAACTGCCCGTAGTAGAAGTTCAGGTCCTTGGCGGCGATGCGGATGGGCGCGTGCTCGTCCGCCGGGTTACGGCCGTCGAACTGGGAGGCGCTGATACCGGGGGCGGCGTTCATCGTCGTATTCCTCGTGGGTGCCGGTGGCGGGTCAGCGCGCGCGCTGCGGCTTGATGACGAAGCGGGCGACGACCGAGAGCAGCAGGATCGTCATGGTGATCAGCAACGCGCCGGCCCAGGCGAGCTGCTGCCAGTTCGAATAGGGCGAGAGGGCGAACTGGTAGATCATCACCGGCAGGTTCGCGACGCCGCCCATCAGGTTGGGGCTGAACCACGAATTGTTGTTGAGCGCGGTGAACAGCAGCGGCGCGGTCTCGCCGGCGATGCGGGCAAGCGCCAGGATGATGCCGGTGACGATGCCGGCCGACGCCGCCCGCCAGGTCACGCTCCGGATCACCGTCGACATCGGCGCACCGAGGGCGACGCCGGCCTCGCGCAGCGTGCCGGGCACGAGGCGCAGCATGTCCTCGGTGGTCCGCACGATCACCGGTGTGGCGATGATCGCCAGTGCCACGCCGCCGGCCCAGCCCGAATAGGTCCCCATCGGCCGCACCATCAGGGTGTAGACGAACAGGCCGATCAGGATCGATGGCGCCGAGAGCAGGATGTCGTTGAGGAAGCGGATCACCTCCGCGAGCTTCGAACCGCGGCCGTACTCGGCGAGGAAGGTGCCGGCCATCAGCCCGATCGGCGTCGCGACGAGGATGCCGATGCCGGTGAGCACGAGGCTGCCGAGGATGGCGTTGGCGATGCCGCCGCCTTCCGATCCCGGCCCCGGCGTCGGCTGTGTGAACAGCATCGGCGAGAACCCGCGCGCGCCCTCGATGATCAGCATCAGCAGGATCGAGCCGAGGACGATCGCGCCCAGCACCGTGGCGAACAGACAGGCGAGCCGCAGGGTCCGGTCGGCGATCCGGCGGCTGCCGCGGATGCGGTTCGGCCGCAAGGCCGGCGCCGCATGAAGCGTGTTGGTGGCGTCCATGGCGGAACCCCTCAGGCGACCTTGACGCGGCGCGTCAGGAAGCGGGCGATGATCAGGACGACGAAGGTGATCGCGAACAGGATGCAGCCGAGCGCCATCAGCGCGTTGAGCTGCAGGCCGTCGGCCTCGTTGAACTCGTTGGCGATCCGCGACGCGATGGTCGAGCCGGGGTCGAACACCGAGGCCGAGAGCCGGTTGGCGTTGCCGACCACGAAGGTCACCGCCATGGTCTCGCCGAGCGCGCGGCCGAGGCCGAGCATGATCGCGCCGATGATCGAGACCGAGGCCTGGGGCACCAGGACGTGGCGCACCACCTCCCAGGTGGTGCAGCCGATGCCGTAGGCGCTCTCGCGCAGGATCGTCGGGATCTGGTCGAGCATGTCGCGGGCGATCGAGGCGACGAACGGCACGATCATGATCGCCAGGATGATGCCGGCGGTGAGGACGCCGACGCCCGAGGGAACGCGCGCGTAGAACAGCGTTCCGACGATCGGCATGCCCTCGACCACGTTCGAGACCGGCATCTGCACGAAGCGGGCGAAGAACGGCGCGAAGATGAACAGGCCCCACATGCCGTAGATGATGCTCGGCACGGCCGCGAGCAGTTCGATCGTCATACCCACCGGCTTGCGCGCCCAGCCGGGGCAGAGCTGCGTCAGGTAGACCGCGATGCCGAGCGAGATCGGCACGCCGATCACCAGGGCCAGCAACGCCGAGGCGAGCGTTCCGATGACGGCGACGAGCGCGCCGTACTGCTCGGTCCCGATGTTCCAGGCGCTGGAGGTGAGGAACCCGAAGCCGAATTCCCGGAAGGCGGGCCAGCCGCCATAGAGGATCGAACCGAGGATGCCGGCGAGAACGAAGAGCACCAGCAGGGCGGAGCCGTAGGAGGCGGCACGGAACAGGGCGTCGAAGCCCTTGCTCGGCCCCTTGCGCACGCGCGAACCCGAGCCGGAGCGCGTCAAGGCGATCTGTTCAGTCAAAGCGGTCATCCGCGGTTCTTTTCACCGGCTGGCGTGGTAGCGCGACGGAAGGCCGGGCGCGAGGGCAAGGCGGGATGCGAGGAAGCAGGTCCGCTCGGAGATCGGGCGGCCATCGCGCGTCGCGATGG
>CAZZZJ010000037.1:0-7002 GCA_964658355.1 Beijerinckiaceae bacterium | reverse complement strand
CCCCCCGTCGGGTCGAGGGTCGGGCGCGCGGTGGGATCCGGCCCGCGCGATCGGCTTCACATGCCGAGGACCGGCTTGCCGTCCTTGCCCTTCACCTGCTTCCACTCCTCGTGGATCAGGCCGACGACGGTGTCCGGCAGCGGCACGTAGTCGAGGTCGGAGGCGAGCTTGTCGCCGTTCTTGTAGGCCCAGTCGAAGAACTTCAGCACGTCGGCGGACTTCGCCGGATCGACGGCCTCCTTGTGGACGAGGATGAAGGTCGCCGCCGTGATCGGCCACGCGTCGTCGCCGGCCTGGTCGGTCAGCGTGATGCCGAAGCCGGGCTGGCTCTTCCAGTCGGCGCTCGCGGCGGCCGCCTGGAACGCCTTGTCGTCCGGCTGCGGGAACTTGCCGGCCTTGTTGCGGATCAGCGCATAGCTGAGCTTGTTCTGCTTGGCGTAGGCCGACTCGACGTAGCCGATGGCGTTCGGGACCTGCTTGACGGTGGCGGTGACGCCCTCGTTGCCCTTACCGCCCTGGCCGGCGGGCCAGCTCACGGTGGTGGCGGCGCCGAACTCCTTCTTCCAGCCTTCCGAGACCTGGCTGAGATAGGTGGTGAAGATGTTCGTCGTGCCCGAGGCATCCGAGCGGTAGACCGGGGTGATGTTCGCGTCGGGAAGCTTCAGCCCGTCGTTCAGCGCGGCGATCTTCGGGTCGGACCACTTGGTGATCTTGTTGGCGTAGATGTCGGCGATCACGTCGCCGGTCAGCTTGAGCTTGCCCGGCTCGATGCCGGGGATGTTCACGACGGCGACGACGCCGCCCATCACGGTCGGGAACTGGACGAGACCGTCCTTCTCCAGGGCCGGCCCCTTCAGCGGCGCGTCGGTGGCGCCGAAATCGACCGTCTTGGCCTGGATCTGCTTGATTCCGCCGCCCGAGCCGATCGACTGATAGTTCAGGCCGGTGCCGGTATCCTTGCGGTAGGCTTCGGCCCACTTCGAATAGACTGGGAACGGGAAGGTCGCACCGGCGCCGGTGATATCGGCGGCGAGCGCCGGCAAAACGAGCTGGGCCGTCGCGAGGCCGAGGGCGAGCGCGTAGGTGAAGGGTTTCACATCGATCTCCGTCATCCGTCGAGCGTGCCGGGCGGCGCGATCCGCACGCCCAAACCCACGCGGGCTACCCGGCGAGCGGACGGCCGCAGCCGCATCGCTCGACACCGCCGCCGTTAGGCCATGCAGATGACAGGGACATGACACGGCCACACCGGCCGCCCCGCGGCCATGGCACGGTTCGGCGGGTTCATGCGTTCTCTTCCCGGTCCGAACCTTGTCGTGCGCATCCCGCCGCGGCTTGCCGGATCGGAAGGTCGGTCCCGTGTCCCACGATTCGCCTCCGGCGCCGACGCGTGCGCCGCTTCCCGACGACGGCGCCTATCAGGCGCTCCATGCCGAGCGCGAAGCCCTGGAGCGCGATCTCGCGCTGGCCAAGGCCCGCCAGAGTTTCAGCAAGGAACCCGGAGAAGCCGAAAGGGCCCGCGCCGACGAGGTTTCGATGCTGAAGAGCCTCGATGGCTTGCTCACGCGCATCCGCGCAGCCGAATATCAGCGCCGACCGGGCGCCCGCCGCTGGTAGACCGCTTCGGAACGCGTCGCGCCCTGCGATCGAGAAGCCTCGCTCCAATCGGCGCGCCGGTCCTGTCCGCCGTGACGTTCCAGGGGTCGGTCGACCCCGCTGCCGCACGAGACCCAGCCTGCCCCTTTCCGGGTCAGGCGCTGCGACGGCGGTCCCGCTCCTTCTGGCGAAGGCGCAGCAGGAGATCGACTTGGGAATCGGGAATCGGCTGCTTGTCGACGCTGCCCTCGTAGACGCTGCGCAGAGTCCGGCCGAGGTGGTGCGTGTCGACGCCGCCGCCCCCCGAAGGCGTCGAGTGGGCTTCGAACTTGGCTGCGGCCTGGTGCATGGTTCCACCCCGGAACACGGAAGCGCAGATCCCTGAGACCCGTCGGCGCCACCGGATCGCAGCAGTTTCGACGGCGTTGGTTAAAGATGGATTAACCTTAATCAATTGTGAGACCCTGTCGGCTGCGAGAGCCCTCAGACCGCCGCGCCCTGGAGCAGACGCGCCGCGGCTGCGCGGGCCTCGTCGGTGACCGTGGCGCCCGCGAGCATGCGGGCGATCTCCTCGCGCCGCGCCGCGACCGGCAGCGAGGCGACTCGGGTGGCGACGCGGCCCGCCCCCTTCACCGCATCCTTGGCGATCAGGAAATGCGTGCCGGCCCGGGCCGCGACCTGGGGCGCATGCGTCACCGCCACGACCTGGACGTCCTGCGAGAGCCGCGCGAGTCGGGCGCCGATCGCGTCGGCCACCGCACCGCCGACGCCGGTGTCGATCTCGTCGAAGATCAGCGTCGGCGCCGAGCCCTTGTCGGCGAGCACCACCTTCAGGGCGAGCATGAAACGCGACAGCTCGCCGCCGGACGCCACCTTCATCATCGGGCCGGCCTTGGTGCCGGGGTTGGTCTGCGCCCAGAACGCCACGCGATCGATGCCGGCGGCATCGCGCGAATCGGGATCGGTGACGATCTCCGTGATGAAGCGGGCGCGTTCGAGCTTGAGCGGCGGCAGCTCGGCCTGCACCGCGGCATCCAGGGCTTTGGCCGCGCGTCGACGCCCGGCGCTGAGCTTCTCGGAGGCTTTCTTGTAGGTCGCTTCGGCGGCGGCCAGCGTCGCCTCGAGCCCGGCGAGCGCCTCTTCGCCGGCATCGATCGCCGCGACGTCCGCCTCGTAGCGGCCGCGCAGGGTCGCGAGATCGTCGGCGGCGACGTCGTATTTCCGCGAGGCCGCCCGCAACGCGAACAGGCGCTCCTCGACGCGCTCCAGCTCGCGCGGGTCGAACTCGGCCTCGGCCACCGCCGCGTCGAGGACGGCCCGCGCCTCGTCGAGGGCGACGAGGGCGGCATCCAGCGCCGCGACGCACGGGTCGACCAGCGCCGGCAACTGCGCGGCGCGGCGTTCGAGCTTGCGGATGGCGGAGGATAGCTGGGGCACGCTCGAATGCGAACCGCCGACGGCGGCGAGCGCATCGTTCAACTCGCGCGCGACCTTCTCGCTCTGCTGCATCACCGTGCGGCGCTCAGCCAGCGTCGCCTCCTCGCCCGGCTTCGGGTCGAGGGTGGCCAGTTCCTCGACCGCGTGGCGCAGGAAGTCGGCTTCCTTCCGCGCCGCCTCGACCCGGGCGCGGTGCTCGGCGAGCGTGGTGCGGGCGGCGCGCACGCCCTTGGCCGCCTGCGCGACAGCTTCGAGCGGGCCGCTCAGTCCGCCGAAGGCGTCGAGGATGGCACGGTGGGTGGAGACGTCGGCCAGGGCCCGGTCGTCGTGCTGCCCGTGGATCTCCACGAGGGCCGCGCCGATCGCGCGGAGCACCTGCACGCCGACGGGCTGGTCGTTGACGAAGGCTCGGGTGCGCCCGTCGGCCATCTGGGTGCGCCGCAGGATCAGGTCGCCCTCGGTGTCGATCTCGGATTCCGCCGCGATCCGCCGGGCGGGATGATCGAGGCCGACGTCGAACACGGCGGTGATTCCCCCTTGCGCCTCGCCGTGGCGCACGAGGGAGCCGTCGCCGCGACCGCCGAGGGCGAGGCTGAACGCATCGAGCAGGATCGACTTGCCGGCGCCGGTCTCGCCGGTGAGCACGCTCAAGCCGCCGGCGAAGTTCAGGTCGAGCCGGTCGATCAGGACGATGTCGCGGATCGCGAGCTGCACGAGCATGCCGCGCCTTCGAGCCTCCGGGGCCTCGCCCCGAGAGGCGGTGCGGCCCAAATCTGCGGGAAACGTGAAGCCGTCATGTAGGCCGATGCCCGGCCGACCGCATCCCCGAAATGCGAAACGGGCGGAGCCGAAGCCCCGCCCGCCTGGTCGCGTCCCGTGATGCTCCGCGAACGGATTACTCGGCCGCGGCGGTCCGGCCGATCACCGAACGGTAGATCTTGCTCAGGAACGAGGTCTTCTCCTCGCGCGGCTCGAGCCCGCCGGTCTGGAGCAGGGCGTGCGCGTCCTTGTACCAGGGACTGTCGGGGAAGTTGTGCCCGAGCACGGCCGCCGAGTTTTGCGCCTCTGCGGTGATGCCGAGCGCCATGTAGGCCTCGGTCAGCCGCTCCAGCGCCTCCTCGGCGTGACGGGTCGTCTGATACTTGCTCACCACGTCGCGGAAACGATTGATCGCGGCGGGGAAGTTGCGGCGCTCGAGATAGAAGCGTCCGACTTCCATCTCCTTGCCGGCGAGCTGGTCGCGGGTGATCTGGATCTTGGCCTTGGCGTCGGTGGAGTATTCAGAGGTGGGATACTTCTGGACGAGTTCCTGGAGGGCGACGAGCGCCTTCTCCGACCGGTCCTGGTCGCGCGTGACGTCGGGGATCTGCTTGTACTGCGACATCGCCATCAGATACTGGGCGTAGGCCGCATCCTTGCTCGCCGGGTGCCGCTGCAGATAGCGCTTCGAGGCGTTGATCGCGTCGTCGTACTTCTGGCCCTCGTAGTTCGCGTAGGCCGTCATCAGCAGCGCGCGGCGCGACCAGTCGGAATAGGCATACTGCTTGTCGAGCGAGTCGAACTTCTTGACGGCGCCTTCGTAGTCGCTGTCCTCGATCTTCGCCAAACCCTCGCTGTAGAGCTTGTCGGCCGGCGTATCCTGCACGACCTCGGGCTTGTACTTGTCGGCGAACAGGCCGCTCGGATCGAGCGCGTCGCAACCGCCGAGACCGAGGCCGAAGGCGGTGATGAGCACGGCCGCCGCCGCTCCGCGGGTCCGAAGGGTCACAGGCATAGGCGGTTCTTTCCCCGAACGGGCGCGTCCCGCATCGGAGCGCGCCGTTGAGCCATCATGGGTTCGTGTCGGCGCCGGCACTCTACCGGGTCCGAAGTGCCACCGCACCCCGGAGCGCCGCGCGCTTCACGGCCGATTCACCGTGGCGGCAGATTCGGGCATGAAAGCGGCAGTTCCACGCCCGCGCAGATCGGCGGACACCTGTGTCTTGAAGGCAACATCCCCGTTGCGGACAGGCGTCCCGCGGGGATGACGCCTCAGAGTTCGCCGGCGAAGGCGGCGATGCCGAGGCCGGCGCCGAACTCGGCCAGGGCGGTCTCGCGGCGGGTCCCCTGCGCTTCGACGATCGCGTAGTTGGCGCGGTCGGAGAACAGGGCTTCGAGGATGCCGACATTCATGCGGTGGCCGCCGCAATAGGAGCGATAGGCGCCCTGGAGGGGCAGGCCGGCCAGGGCGAGGTCGCCGACGGCATCGAGGAACTTGTGCCGCACGAACTCGTCGGTGAAGCGCAGGCCTTCCGGGTTGACCACGTCGGTCTCGCCGACGGCGACGGTGTTCTCGAGGGAGGCGCCGAGGGCGAAGCCGGCCTTCCAGTAGCGCTCCACGTCCTTCATCATGCCGAAGGTGCGGGCCGGCGCGATCTCGCGGCGGTAGGCGGCGGCGCTGAGGTCCATCGCCTTGCGCGAGCGGCCGATCACCGGGCTTTCGAAATCGATCTCGACGTCGAGGCGGAAGCCCCGGTCGATCGGGCGGAGTTCGGCGAAGGCGGTGCCGGCCTCGATGCGGACGTGGCGCAGGACCTTGATCCAGCGGCGGGCGGTTCCGGTCTGCGCGATGCCGACGGCATCGATCGCCTTGACGAAGGGGAGCGCGCTGCCGTCGAGGATCGGCATCTCCGGCCCGTCGATCTCGACGAGCGCGTTGTCGACGCCCAGGCCGTAGAAGGCGGACATCAGGTGCTCGATCGTGGCGACCGCACCGGATTCGACATCGCCGATCACGGTGCAGAGTTCGGTCGCCGAGACGCAGGCGTGGTGGGCCTTGATGAGACGATCGTTGCCGGAGGCCATTCCGGTGCGGAGGAAAGCGATACCGTGGTTCGCGGAAGCCGGGCGCAGCGTAATCGCAACCGGGTTTCCGGAATGGACGCCGATGCCGCTCAGCACGGCCGCGCCCTTGAGGGTTGTTTGTTGGTTCGTCCGCATTCCTTAGCCCTCGGCCGCGATCCGACGCCACCACCCCGCATTTCGCGTGGCGACGACGCCTTTCGATCCGTCCGCTGCTTGAAGCCCCTGCGTGCGACGTCGGCCCGAAAACCGCGTCGCTATTCGTTGGTCCGAGATTTTTATAGCTGCGGCGCACAGCACGGCCAAATCACGCTTTCTTACGCTCTGTTACAGACACGCTTGCGCCGCGATCTCGTAAATATCGTTCTCGTTCAATGTGTTAAAGAATGGTTAACGAGTCGTCCACAACCACCGCGCGCTGTGTCCTCGGGGCACCAGGGCTGCCGGGGAAGCGCCTGTGCGCGGCCGTTACGGGGTTTTTCCGACGAAAAAACCCGCCGGTCCTCGCGAACCGGCAGGTTTATGCTGCAGTGCAAGAGTGCCCGTCGGCAAGGATGCCGGCAAGGCGACGGGATGGCGGCCGGACCGTCCACGAAGCCTCCCGGGCATTCACCCGGGAGACTTCTGCGTGCGGTGGATCAGTTGGCCTGCCGGCGAAGGAAGGCCGGGATCTCGAGCTGGTCGTCGTCCATCATGCGCGGCTGGGGCGCCATGCGTCCCTGCGCGTCGAGGTTGCCCTGCGCCGGGCGATAGGTCGGGGCGACCGGAGCCTGGACCCGGGGCGCCAGCGGCATCGAGGCCTGGACCTGCGGCTGGACGCGGGGAGCCGGCGCCGACGCCGGCTCGGCGTCATCGCGGCGGCCACCGAAGCCGACCGTGGCGAGGCGGCGGAGCAGGCTGGTGCGCTTGGTGTCGCCGTGGTTCTCGACCGGCTCGCCGCGGCTCGCGGCGATCTGGGTCTGGGCGATCGGCGGCAGCTCGTGGATCTGCGGCATCCGCGGGGCGCGGGCGAGCGGGGCGGCGACCGGCGCGGCCGGGCGCGGCGGCATGAACGGGCCGGCATGGTGCTGGGCTGCCGGCTCGGGCGCCGGCGCGGGGGCCGGGACGAACGGCGCGGCGGCGCGGGGC
>CAZZZJ010000036.1:0-14254 GCA_964658355.1 Beijerinckiaceae bacterium | reverse complement strand
GCGATGATGCCGCCGATCATCGCGTAGGCCATCGGCCCCCAGAACACCTCGCGCGCGATCGGAACCATGCCGAGGCTCGCCGCCGCGGCCGTGAGCAGGATCGGGCGCATGCGGTGGCGGGTCGCCTCGACCACCGCATCCCACGGCCCGAGGCCGTCCGCCTCGCATTCCTCGATCTGGCTGACCAGGATCACCGCGTTGCGGATGATGATTCCGATCAGCGCCAGGATGCCGAGGATCGCCACGAAGCCCATCGGCTTGCCCGAGGGCAGCAGCGCCGCGACGACGCCGATCAGCCCGAGCGGCGCCACGCTCGACACCAGGAAGAGCTTCTGTACGCTCTGAAGCTGGATCATCAGGAACACCGCCATGGTCAGCAGCATCACCGGGACGACCGCGGCGATCGGGCCCTGGCCCTTGGCCGCCTCCTCGACCGCACCGCCGGTGGCCAGCGAATAGCCCTCCGGCAGGGCCGCCGCGAACGCGGCCATGTCGGAGGCGAGCGCGGCCACGATGGTCGGCGGCTGCGTCGCGTCGATGATCGGGGCCCTGACCGTCAGCGTCGCGACCCTGTCGCGGCGCCAGACGATCGGCTGCTCCAGGTCGTAGGCGATGCGGGCGAAGGCCAGCAGCGGCACCACGGAACCGTTGGCGAGCGTCACCTGCAGGCTCTGGAGGGTGTCGAGCGAGGTCCGTTCCACGGCCTGCGCACGTCCGACGACGTTCACGAGGTAGATCGAGTCCCGCACCTGCGTGATCGCGGTGCCGCCGACGATGCCGTTGAGGATGCCGGCGATGTCCTGGCTGGTGACCCCGAGCTGGCGCGCCTTGTCCTGCAGGATCTCGACCCGCAGCACCTTGCCGGGCTCGTTCCAATCGAAGGTCGGCACGCCGACATGCGGGCTCTTGGCGACGATGTCGGCGAGCGCCAGGGCGCGGGCGCGCACGACCTGAAGGTCCGGGCCGCTCAGGCGATACTGGATCGGGCGGCCGACCGGCGGGCCGAGCGAGAGCGGGTTCACGAACACGTCGGTGCCGACGAAATCCCGTTTCGCCCGCGCCTCCAGCTGCGGGAACAGGCGGTCGCGCGCTTCCAGCGACTTCGTGACGATGACGACCTGCCCGAAGAAGCTGTTGGCGAGCTGCTGGTCGAGCGGCAGGTAGAAGCGCACTGCGCCCTGGCCGACATAGGACGACCAGCGGTCGATATCCGGCTCGCCCTTCAGGGTCGCCTCGAACCGGTCCATCTGCGCCTGCGTCTCGGTGATGGTGGCGTTCTGCGGCAGGGTGAAGTCGACCAGGATCTCGGTGCGGTCGGAGGCCGGGAAGAACTGCTGCTGCACGAAGGTCATGCCGTAGACCGAGAGGCCGAGCAGCGCAACACAGGCCGCCACCGTCACCCAGCGGAAGCGCATCGCGGCGACCAGTACGCGCAGGAACAGGCGGCCCATGCGTCCGGGCTCGTGGCTGTGCTTCTTCATCGACTTCGGCAGCAGCGTCACGCCGATCAGCGGCGCGAACAGCACCGCGACCACCCAGGAGACCAGCAGCGAGGCCGCGATCACCACGAACAGCGAGTAGGTGTACTCGCCGGCAGAAGAGCCGTTGAACCCGATCGGCAGGAAGCCGGCCACGGTGACGAGCGTACCGGTGAGCATCGGGAAGGCGGTGGAGGTGTAGGCGAAGGTCGCGGCCTTCTTGAGCGAATCGCCGAGCTCGAGCCGTGCCACCATCATCTCGACGGTGATCATCGCGTCGTCGACGAGCAGCCCCAGCGCGATGATCAGCGCGCCGAGCGAGATGCGCTGCAGCGTGACGCCCATGATCTGCATCACCACGAAGACGATGGCGAGCACGAGCGGGATCGAGATCGAGACCACGAGGCCGGCCCGGATGCCGAGGCTGAGGAAGCTCACGGCCAGCACGATCACCACCGCCTCGAGCAGCGCCTGGGTGAAGCCGCCGACCGCCTCCTCGACGATGCGCGGCTGGTCGGAGACGAGATGGATGCCGACGCCGATCGGGAGCTTGGCCTCGATCAGGCGCATGCGCGCTTTGAGGTCTTCGCCGAAATGCAGCAGGTTGGCGTTCGGCCGCATCGCGACGGCGAGCCCGATCGCCGGCTTGCCGTCGACGCGAAACAGCGCGGCCGGCGGGTCCTCGTAGCCGCGGGTGATCTCCGCCACGTCCGAGAGGCGGAAGAAGCGGTCGTTGACCCGGAGGTTGATCGTCTCCAGCGAGGTCTCGGACGAGAACTGCCCGCTCACACGCACCGAGACCCGCTCCGGGCCGGCCTGGACGACGCCCGAGGGCGAGATCGCGTTCTGGCTCTGCAGCGTCTTGATCAGCGACTGGATGTCGATGCCGTAGCCGGCGAGCTTGCGCGTGGAGAAGTCGAGGAAGATCGTTTCCTTCTGCGTGCCGAGCAGCAGCGTCTTGCCGATGTTGGGCACCTTCAGGATCTCGGTGCGCACGCCCTCGACGTAGTCGCGCAGCTGCCGGTGGCTCAGGCCGTCGGCGGTGAAGCCGTAGACGTTGCCGTAGACGTCGCCGAACTCGTCGTTGAAGAACGGCCCCTGCATCCCCTGCGGGAAGGTGCCCTGGATGTCGCCGAGGCGCTTCCGGACCTGATAGAACGAGGGCTGGATCTCCGACGCCTTGGTGGTGTCGCGCAGGTTCACGAAGACCGTCGCGTTGCCGGGCGTGGTGTAGCTGCGGACGTAGTCCAGCGTCGCGACCTGCTGCAGCTCCTTCTCGATTCGGTCGGTGACCTGCTCGAGCGTGTCGCCGATGGTGGCGCCGGGCCAGACCGCTTGCACCACCATCGTCTTGATCGCGAAGGGCGGGTCCTCCTCGCGGCCGAGACCGCGATAGGCGAGCGTACCGGCCACCAGGCAGATCGCCATCAGAAACCACACGAACGAGCGGTGGGACAGCGCCCATTCCGAAGCGTTGAATTTGCCCACGGTCAGAAATCCTGCGTGCCGGGAACGGCGATCGGCGCATCCGCGAGGCGGATCTTCTGGCCCTCGGCCAGAGAATGGACGCCGGCGACGACCACCCGGTCGCCGGTCGACAGCCCACTTTCCAGGCCGACATACTCGCCGCGGCGGTCGGCGATCTTGACCGCACGCAGCTCTGCCGCGTCGCCGTCCGCGTTCACGATCCAGACGGACTCCTTGCCCTCGGCGCTGAGAATGGCGGTCTCGGGCAGGATGAAGCGCGGCGCGATCTTTCGCATCAGCGAGACGGTGATCGTCGCGCCGAGCCGGAAGGCGCGGGGCGGATTCTCCAGCGACATCCGGATGCGCCGGGTACGGGTGCTCGAATCGGCGAACGGCGCGGTCTCGCGCACGGTGCCGATGGCGGTGACCTCGGGGGCGCTCTGGAGCGCGACCGTGAAGCGGCCGTCCTTCGGCATGGCGGCGACGAGATCGTCGGGGATGTCCACCACCGCCTCGCGTATCTCGGGCCGTGCCACGGTGACCACCGTCTGCCCGGCCGTAAGATCCTGCCCGATCTCGGCGTTGCGCTGGGTGACGACGCCGTCGAAATCGGCATGGAGCTCGGTGTAGCCCATCTGGTCGCGGGCCTTCTCGAGGCTCGCCTCGGCCTGCGTCAGGCGCGCCTGCGCAGTGTCGCGGCTGGCCACCGTGCTGTCGAGCTGGGCCTGTGTGACGTTGCCGCCTTCCATCAGGCGCCGGGTCCGCGCCTCGGTGGCGGCCGCGTTCTCCGACTGCGCCTTGGCATCCGCGACGTCGGCCTCGGCCCGGGTCATGGCGAAGCGCGGGACCACCGTGTCGAGGGCGGCGAGCCGCTGCCCCTTCTTAACGAGGTCGCCCACGGTGACGTCGCGCGCGACGACCCGACCGCCGACCTGGAACCCGAGCTGCGACTGGTAGCGCGGCTCGACGGTGCCCGCGAACGGCCCGAACCGCACGGATTCGATCGGCTTGGCGATGGCGTAAAGCACGGGCCGCACCGGCGGCGCCTTCGCCTCCTCGGCGGGCTTGCAGGCGGAGAGCGTGCAGAGCGCAGCCGTTCCGACCATCGCGATACGGATCCACGACGCGCTCCCTCCCCCTTCTGCCGGGGGAAGGAAGGCGACGCGGTCGGCGTGCGCGAAAAACCGGTTGCCGAAACCCATCACTTCGCGGCTCCCGTCGCGACCTGCTCGGCCACCGTCACGCTCTGCCCGGGACGGAGGAACTGGATGCCGGCGATGACGACCTCCTCGCCCGCGGCGACCCCGCCCGAGAGGGCGATGCTGTCGGGTCCGTAGCGGTCGATGGCGACGATGCGGGGGGCGACCGTGCCGCTCGTGCCGTCGCGGACCCAGACCGCGGGCTTGTTCTCCCAGCGGTAGAGCGCCGACCAGGGCAGTACGATCGCGTTGTGCGTGCGGAACGTGCCGCGGCCGATCACCACCGCGCCGAGGGTCATGGCGGCCGGCGTTTCCTTGAGGCCGACCTTCACCCGGACCGTGCCCGAGGCCGGATCGACGCTCGGGGAAATCTCGCGCACGCTGCCGGCGGCCCTGACCGCCGGGTTGCCCTGGAGCGTCACGTCCACCGTGCCGGATTCGGGCGGTGCGGCCAGCAGCGCCTCGTAGACGTTGAACACCGCGACGCGCGGCCCGTCCTGCGCCAGGGTCAGAACCGATTGCCCCGCCTGCACCACCTGACCGGTCTCGAGCGACCGGCTCAGCACCACGCCGGCCACGCCCGATTTCAGCTCGGTGTAGGAGAGCTGCTCCTGCGCGGTACCGAGTGCCGCCTTCGCCGAATCGACCGCGGCCTGGGTCGTGCGGAGCTGCTGCTCGGCATTGTCGTAGGAGGGCCGCGTCGTGTAGCCGCTCGCCATCAGCGCCTCCTGGCGCTTGAACCCGAGCCTGGCCTGCGTCGACAGGGCTTCGGCCGAGGCGAGCGCCGCCTGCGCGTTGGCGAGGTTCGAGCGCTGCTCGCGCGGATCGAGCCGGGCGAGGATCTGGTCGGCGGCGACGTGATCGCCGACCTCGACGAGGCGGGTCGCGATCTTGCCGGCGGTGCGGAACGACACGCTGGTCTGTCCCTGCGCCTGGACGTCGCCGGTGAAGACCACGTCGCCGGCGATCGAGCTCTCCTTCGCGACCACCGTGCGCACGAGGGTCTGCGCCAGCAGCGGCCCGTCGTCGGCGCGAAGGGGGGTCGACGCCAGCAGCGTCCCTGTCAGAATGATCAAGAAACGTCGATTCACGGCGTTCATGTTTCCCGCCCGGCCTATCGCGGCGCGAACCTATCGGCTATCTTACCGACCGTCCAGACGGTTTTCACAGGCGATACTCATGGCCAAGCCGCGCAGCCGGCGCCAGGATCGCGCCGAGGCGATCCTCGATGCGGCCGAGGCGCTGTTGCGGCGTTCCTCCAGCCGCACGCTGACGATCGACGCGGTCGCGGTGGAAGCCAGCCTCAGCAAGGGCGGCGTGCTGCACCACTACGCCTCGAAGGACGCGCTGGTGACCGCGCTGGCGGTCCGGAAGGTCGCGCGGATTCGCGACGGCATCGCCGCGCGCCTCGCAGCCACATCGGATGGCCCGGCGGCCTTGCCGCTCGCGGTGATCGCGCATGCGCGAGAGATCTATGCCGAGGAATGCGGCTTTCCCGATTCGCTGCTGATCGCCTCGGCCGACAACGCCGAGGCCGCGGCCGCGTTCTCCAGGTTCCTGGCGGAGCAGCTGGCGGCGATGGGCGCGATCGAGGGACAAGCGGGACAGGGTGCGGCGCTGACCTTCGCGATCCTCGGGCTGATGCTGAGCCGGTCGCTCGATTTCCATCGCCTCGAGGGCGAGGCGTTGAACCGTCTCTTCGACGCCCTGGAAGCTCAGGCGCGAGCGCTGTCGCGGGATCAATAGAGCGCGTTCGCCGCCAGCGCCTGGAACACGAGGGCGTGCCGGGCGGCGAGGGCGTCGACGTCGTGGGTGTATCCCCCGCCGATCACCGCGACGAGCGGGATGCCGCGGGCGCGCGCCTGCCCGACGACGAAACGGTCGCGGGCGAGAAGCCCCGCATCGCTGAGCGCGAGCCGCCCGAGGCGGTCGTCCCGGTGGGGGTCGACGCCGGCGTTGTAGAACACGAGGTCGGGATCGAGCGCATCGAGGAGCGGTGGCAGCCGCGCTTCGAGCGCCGCGAGATACCCCGCGTCGTCGAGCCCGTCGGGCAGGCCGACATCGAGGTCGCCGGCGATCTTGGCGGTCGGATAGTTCTTCTCGCAGTGGATCGAGAGGGTGAACAGGTCCGGAGAGAACGCGAGGCAATCGGCGGTGCCGTCGCCCTGGTGGACGTCGCAATCGACGACCAGGGCGCGGGCGATGGAGCCTTCGGCCTGCAGCGCACGCGCGGCCACCGCGACGTCGTTGAACACGCAGAACCCTGCCCCTTGCGCGCGCCTCGCATGGTGACTGCCGCCGGCGGCGCTGCCGGCGAGACCGTGCGCGAGGGCGAGGCGGGCCGCGAGCAACGTGCCGCCGACCGAGGCGCGCGAGCGGCGGACCACGCTCTCGTCCACCGGCAGGCCGATCGCCCGCTCGATCGCCGGCGGCACCGAGAGCGCGATCACGGCGTCGACGTAGGCGGCGTCGTGGGCGAAGCGGAGGAGATCGCGCGAGGCCGGTTCCGGCGTGACGAAGCCGTGCGGCACAAGCCCCTGCGCGACCAGCACCTCGGCGAGCCGGCCGTACTTGCGCATCGGGAACCGGTGACCCGCCGGCAGGCTCGCCTCGTAGGCCGGGTGGAACACGATCGGCGGGATCACCGCGCGCCCTCGAGATCCGCGATGATGCGTTCGGCCAGCGCCCGGCCGCTGTCGAACGCCGCCTCGATCCGGGGACCGAGGCACCAATCGCCGGCGGCGCCCAGCCGCTGCGCCGGATCGTAGAGGCAGGGCTGACCGAGGGCCGTCTCGACCATGGCGTAGCGCCAGCGATGGACGGCCGCGTAGGTTGGGCGGATCGGCCGCCCGAGGGAGGCTTCGAGCGCGGCGATCAGCGCGGCCTGGACCGCCTCGCGCGACTCTTCCAGGTGAGCGCGGGACCATTCCGGTGTCGCATGCACGACGAGCGTGTTTCCGGCGGCGCGACCGGGCTTGGTCGCCTCACGCGCGACCAGCGCGATCGGACCGTCCGAGAAGTCCCGCCGTGAATCGGAGAAACCCGGCGCCGCGTCGAGGGCGAGCAACAGCGACCAGCACGGCGCGTAGGCCGCCCGCCCCGGCCCGGCCAGGACGAGGCCGCTCGCGTCGATCAGCGCCGCGACCTGCGGCGCCGGAAAGGTCGCCGCGACGACATCGAACGGACCGCTCCGCCCGCCGTCGGCATCGGTCAGCAGCCAGCCGGATTCCAGCCGCTCGATCCGGGTGACGGTGGCATTCAGCGTGACCGGCAGGCCGTCCAGCAGGTCGCGGACCGGTGCCGGCATGCCGGGCAGGCCGACGTTGCGGCCGTCGTCGCCCCAGGGCGCAGCGACGCCTGCTGCGATCCAGGCCTCGCATTGCGCGCGAAACGCATCGCCCTTGGGACGGAAGAACTGCGCGCCGTGGTCGAAGCGCAATCCCGCCTCCGTGCGCCGCGTCGCCATGCGCCCGCCGATGCCGCGGCCCTTGTCGAAGACGCGGACGTCGATGCCGGCTCGGGCAAGACCGCGGGCGGCAGCCGCGCCCGCCATGCCGGCTCCGAGGATCGCGACGGTTCCGCCTTCGTCCAAAGCTCAACCCTCACGCTGTCGCTGCTGTCATACGGCTGAAATGCGCACGCTGTTAGGGGCAGGCCGCCGGCGCGGCCGCACGCCGCGGGACAGGCCGGTTCGGAGATGCGCGCCGCATGGGTCTCGTCAGCACCTTTCCGGCCCTGGACGGCGCCGCGCTCGCCCTCGCGTTGTGCGCGCTCCTGGCGCTCGTCCATCTCGCGAGCCTCGTCGTCGCGGGATGGCGAATCGGCCGTCCGGCCGGATCGCCGACCTTCCCGGCCGGTGCGCCGGTCTCGCTGGTGCGCCCGGTCTGCGGCCTGGAGACCTTCAGCGAGGAAACCCTCGCCCGCGGCTTCGCACTCGATTATCCCGCCTACGAAATCCTGTTCTGCGTCGCCGAGGCCTCCGACCCGGTGCTGCCGCTCGTCCGCCGCCTGATCGCCGCGCATCCGCAGGTTCCGGCCCGCATCCTGGTCGGCGACGAGCGGATCAGCGACAACCCGAAGCTGAACAACTGCGTCCGCGGCTGGGAGGCGGCACGTCACGCGTGGATCGTCATCGCCGATTCCAACGTCCTGATGCCGCCGGACTACCTGCAGCGGTTGCAGGCGGCCTGGCGCGACGATACCGGCCTCGTCTGCTCGACGCCGGTGGGCGCCCGCCCGGAAGGGATCTGGGCCGAGGTCGAGTGCGCGTTCCTCAACACCCTCCAGGCCCGCTGGCAATATGCCGGGGAGGCGATGGGGCTCGGCTTCGCGCAGGGCAAGAGCATGCTCTGGCATCGCCCGTTCCTGGAGGCGCAGGGCGGCATCCGCGCACTCGCCGCCGAGATCGCCGAGGATGCGGCGGCGACGAAGCTGGTGCGCGCCGCCGGCCGCAGGGTCCACCTCGTTTCCGCGCCGTTCGAGCAGCCGCTGGGGCGCCGCAAGGCGTCCGAGGTCTGGGCGCGGCAGATCCGTTGGGCGCGCCTGCGCCGGGTGACGTTCCCGCTGTTCTTCGCGCCCGAGATCGCCAGCGGCACGCTTCTACCGTTCCTGCTCGCGGGATTCTGGGCCGGAACCGGGCCGGCGGCGGCCGCGCTCGCGGTCCTGGCCGCCTTGGGCTACGCGGCGGAGTTCAGCCTGGCGGCCCGGGCCGGCTGGTACCGCGCCCCCCGCCTGCTCCTCGCCTTCGTGATGCGCGACGCCCTGATCCCCCTGGTCTGGTGCGCCGCCTGGACCCATCGGGCGGTCGTCTGGCGCGGCAACGCCATGGACATCCGCCTGAAGCCCGCCGTCGGACCGCACGGTGTCGGGCGAAGGGCGCGCGCGGCGTGAGCCGGTTGCATCGCGCCGCGAACGGCGCGATGCCGATGTCCCGTCATCAGCAACGGTCGGCCCCGTGCGCATCGCCATCCTCGAAGCCGGCTCTCCGCCGGCGCGGCTCGACAGCTTCCCGTCCTACGGCGCAATGACCGCCCGGTTGATCGGTCCGGCCCACGACAGCACGCTCTTCGACGTCCGCGCCGGCCATCTCCCGACCGATCTCGATGCGTTCGACGGCTACGCCGTCACCGGTTCCGCGGCCGGCGTCTACGATCCGCTGCCCTGGATCGCCCCGCTGATCGCCGTGCTTCGTGCGCTTCCTCCGGACAAGCGCCTCCTCGGAATCTGCTTCGGCCATCAGGTCATGGCCGAGGCCTATGGCGGCCGCGCGGTGCGCTCGGAGAAGGGGCGCGCGCTCGGCCTTCACACCTACGCGGTGACGGAGCGGGCGCCGTTCATGGACGACGCGACGCGGATCGCAGTGGCGGCCTTCCATCAGGATCAGGTGGTCGAGGCACCGCCCGCGACCCGGGTGCTCGCGGCGAGCGCCTTCACGCCCTACGCGATGCTGGCCTACCGGGACCGGGCCGCCCTCTCGGTGCAGTTCCATCCGGAATTCGAGCCCGCCTACACGCGCGCCTTGATCGCCGGCCATGCGGAGGCGCGCGAAGATCCGGAGCGGGCGCACGCGGCGCTCGCATCCCTCGACGCACCGGACGACCGCCATCGGGTCGGCGGATGGATCAGACGGTTTCTGGAGCCGGGGTGAGACGCCTTGGTGCGGGTAGAGGGAATCGAACCCCCACGCCTTGCGGCTGGCGATTTTGAGTCGCCCGCGTCTACCAGTTCCACCATACCCGCGACGGGGCCTTTTCGCACAGGTTCCGCGGTCGGGCCAAGCCCCTTCCGCCGGAGAGATCCGTCCAGGCCGCGCTCCCGTCCTCGCCGGCTCGCCTGCCCGCTGGTGCGTTCGGGCCGGCTGTGCTCAAAGGGCGCCCTGCCCCGAAAAACCGGATGCATAGACAGTCCCGATGATCCGCCGCCTCTACGAGTGGATACTCGCGCTTTCGGGCAAGCCCTCGGCGCCCTACGTCCTCGGCGCCGTGGCCTTTGCCGAGAGCTCGTTCTTTCCGGTCCCGCCCGATGCGATGCTCGTGCCGATGGCGGTGAGCCGGCCCGATCGCGTCTGGTTCTACGCGCTGATCGCCACCGTCGGGTCGGTGCTGGGCGGCCTTGTCGGCTACGCCATCGGCGCGCTGCTGTTCGACAGTCTCGGAACCTGGCTGATCCGGCTCTACGGCCTGCAGGACAAGGCGGCGACCTTCGAGCAATCCTATGCCGAGTACGGCCATTGGGTGATCCTGCTGAAGGGGCTCACGCCGATCCCCTACAAGCTCGTGACCATCACCTCCGGCTTCGCCCATTACAGCCTGTTCTGGTTCACGGTGCTGTCGATCGTCACGCGCGGCGCGCGCTTCTTCATCCTCGCCGGGCTCCTCGGGCGCTACGGCGTGCAGATCCGCGGCGTTCTCGATCGCCACCTCAACGCGGTCGTCGCCATCTCGCTCGCGGTGATCGTCCTCGGCTTCGTCCTGTTCAAGGTGATCCTCTAGATGACCTACGTCGCCCTGCTGCGCCTGCGCCGCGCCGCCCTCGCGGTGCTGATCGGCTCCGTGCTCACGGTCGGCGCGGCCCTGGTGTTGCAGTTCGGCTACGGCTACGCGCCGTGCAAGCTCTGCCTCACCGAGCGCCTGCCCTATTACGCGGCGGTTCCGCTCAGCGTGCTGGCCCTGTTCCTGCCGGAGCGGCTCGCGCGACTCGCCCTCGGCCTGGCTGCGGCCGGACTGCTCTACGGTGCCGGTCTCGGCGCCTATCATGCGGGCGCGGAATGGGGGTTCTGGCCAGGCCCGACCGATTGCGGCGGCGGCACGGGCGCGAACCCGGCGGCAGTCGGCGATTTCCTGAACGCGCTCCAGATGACCAGAGTCGTCGACTGCTCGATTGCGGCGATGCGCGTGCTCGGCATCTCGCTGGCGGGCTGGAACGCAGTCGTCGCCTTCGCGCTCGCCAGCATCGCGGGAACGGCCGCGACGAAGGCCTGAGCGGTCAGTTGCGATCGTCAGGCATCGGCGGAAGCGGCGCGACGTCGATCCCCTCGTCGATCAGGGCGCGGGCCTCGTCCGGGCTCGCCTGACCGTAGATCGCGCGGTCTTCCGTCTCGCCGTAATGGATCTTGCGCGCTTCCTCGGCGAAGCGCGGGCCGACATGCTCGGCCGAAGCCACGACCCGCTCGCGCAGCGCCCGCAGCATCTCGCGGATCTGCCGCTCGGGTTCGGCGATCATCGGCAACGGCGCCGACGGTGCGGGAACCTGCGCCGTCTCCTCGACGGGGCGGCCCGACGCCGCGCGGTCGGTGCGAGCGAGGCTCGGCGCCATCAGGCCCTTCGTGACGGCCGTCGAATCGCAGATCGGGCAGGCGACGAGCCCGCTTGCGGCCTGCTCGTCGAAGGAATCCGAGGAGGGAAACCAGCTCTCGAAGCCGTGCCCGGCCTCGCAGACGAGGCTGTACCGGATCATGCCGTCACGACGTGGCGGCTCCGCGCGCAGCGATGCGCTCGATCGTGAAGGGGCGCCCATGCTGCAGCGAAGGGATCCGCGCCCGCGCATCCGCGACCGCGGCGAGGTCGATCTCGGCCAGGATCACGCCGGGTTCGGCGCCCCCGGCATCGGCCAGAACCCGGCCCCACGGATCGACGATGAGCGAATGCCCATAGGTCTCGCGCCCGTCCTCGTGCCTGCCGCCCTGCGCGGCCGAGACCATGAACGACCCGGTCTCGATCGCGCGGGCCCGGTGCAGCACGTGCCAATGCGCCTCGCCGGTCTGCCTGGTGAAGCAGGCGGGTGCCGTCAGCACGGACGCGCCCGCCTCGGCGAGGGCGCGGTACAGCGCCGGAAAGCGGATGTCGTAGCAGATCCCGAGCCCGATCTCGGCCCAGGGCGTCGGCGCCACGACGGCGCAGGCACCGCCGGTATAGGTCGCGGATTCCCGCCAGCGCTCGCCGCTCGGCAGGTCGACGTCGAACAGGTGCAGCTTGTCGTAGGCTGCGACGATCGCGCCGTCGGCATCGATCAGGAAGGCGCGGTTGGCGATCTTGTCGCCGGCCCGGATCGCCAGCGAGCCGATCTGCACGACCGTGCCGCTCGCGCGCGCCACGTCGCGGAGCGCCGCCAGCGTCGCGTCCTCGTCCTGGCCGCGCACCACCTCGAACAGCCGTGCGCGATCGCGCTCGACCAGCGAGGTCATCTCCGGCGTCTGGACGTAGTGCGCCCCGCGCGCGGCGGCCTCCCGTACGCCCGCCACGGCCGCATCACGGTTCGCGGCTGGATCGCGGCCCGATCGCATCTGCACGCAGGCGGCGACGAAGCGCGGCTCAGGC
This sequence comes from Beijerinckiaceae bacterium, assembly GCA_964658355.1. Taxonomy (GTDB): domain Bacteria; phylum Pseudomonadota; class Alphaproteobacteria; order Rhizobiales; family Beijerinckiaceae; genus Methylobacterium. The sequence goes on along the minus strand of CAZZZJ010000036.1, from coordinate 1,795 downwards.
ATGCGCGGACGCTTTGAGAAGGGCGTCGAGCTTCCCCGCCTTGTCGAGGGCGTAGAGGTCGTCGCAGCCGCCGACATGGGTCTCGCCCACGAAGATCTGCGGCACGCTCGTGCGCCCGCCCGCGCGCGTCATCATGACGGCGCGCTCGGCCGGCGTCTTCTCGACGTCGACCTCTCGAAAGGCGATGCCCTTCTCCTTGAGCAGGCTCTTGGCCGCCGAGCAGTAGGGGCACCACGCCGTGGTGTAGATCGTGACCGGATTCATGGGCGTGTTCGCGTCCCGCGGATGACACGAACCATATAGGGGCCGATGCATCCGATCGCCTATGGCCGGAACGTCACGGCCGTGCGGGTTCGCAACGCCATGTCGAGACTCGGCTGTCTCAGTCGCGTCGTCGGTCGCCGGGTCTCGGCGCAAGACCGCGGGGCGCGTTCGCGCGACCCGCGCACCCCCTTCACGCCGCGAGAAGCTTCTCGACCTCGTTGACGAGATCGCGCAGGTGGAACGGCTTCGACAGGACCTTCGCGTCCTTCGGGGCCTTGGAATCCGGGTTCAGCGCGACGGCGGCGAAGCCGGTGATGAACATCACCTTGATGTCCGGATCGAGCTCGGTCGCCCGACGCGCGAGTTCGATCCCGTCCATCTCCGGCATGACGATGTCGGTCAGGAGCAGCTCGAAGGGCTCTTCGCGCAGGCGGTTGTAGGCCGAGAGGCCGTTGTCGAACGACAGCACGTCGAAGCCGGCGTTCTGCAACGCCTTGGCCAGGAACCGGCGCATGTCGTTGTCGTCTTCCGCCAGGAGAATTTTCATCGGACGGTTCCGGACCCTCGAATCGCAACGTTCTTTTCATAAAGGGAGGCAGCGGTAAACAAGACGTTAGGATTTGGGCGCCCCGCGAGGTGACACGCCGCACCGGACACGGCTTCCCGAGCCGGCAAGCAAGGTGGACAGGCCGCCGAAGCCGCCGCACAGTGGGCACCATGACGTTGGCCGTTCCCACTCCCGACGGTACGCCTCCCCACCGATGACGCCGCATCCTCCCCACCCGACAGACGCCTTCGGTTTCTCGCCCGCCTTCGCCGTGGACGAACCGAGGCGCCACAGCCTGCCGTTCGTGTTCAACACCGGGCATTCGGGGGCGGTCTATCCCGAGAGCTTCCTCAAGGCCTCGCGGCTCGATGCACTGTCGCTGCGCCGATCGGAGGACGCGCATGTCGACCGGCTGTTCGCCCAGGTCGTCGAACTCGGAGCGCCGCTCCTGCGCTGCAACTTTCCGCGCGCCTACCTCGACGTGAACCGCGAGCCCTACGAGCTCGACCCGCGGATGTTCGAGGGGCGCCTGCCGCCCTTCGCCAACACGCGCTCGATGCGGGTGGCGGGCGGGCTCGGGACGGTCCCCCGCGTCGTTTCCGACGGGCAGGAGATCTATGCCGGCCGGATGCCGGTGGACGAGGCGGTCGCGCGCATCGACGGCCTGTACAAGCCGTATCACCGGGCGCTCCGCGGGTTGATCCTGCGAACGGTTCGGGAATTCGGCCGGTGCCTGCTGATCGATTGCCATTCGATGCCGTCGTCGAGCCTCGGGCGCGATCATGACGCGCGCGCAGACTTCGTGCTGGGAGATCGTTTCGGCACCGCCTGCGATCCCGCCCTGATCGATGCCTTCGAGGCGGCCTTCCGCGACCGCGGATACAAGGTGGTGCGCAACAAGCCTTATGCCGGAGGCTTCATCACCGAGCATTACGGCGAGCCGAATATCGGCCGGCATGCGCTGCAGATCGAGATCAACCGCGC
>CAZZZJ010000035.1:0-14603 GCA_964658355.1 Beijerinckiaceae bacterium | reverse complement strand
GCCACGATCACAAACGCCAACAGCGCCGGCAACGTCGCCGTGACGAGTGCGGGTCTGGTCACGGCCAGCGGGACCGGCATCAACGCCACGACCGCAGGGACCGGCACCGTCACGGTGTCGGCCGGAGCGGTCAACACGACGAACGGATCCGGTGTCGTCGCCACGGGCACTTCGGGTGCGTTGGCGGTCACCGCCAACGGCGCGATCACGGCCGGCGGCACGGGCAATGCCGGCCTCTTCCTGACGGGCAACAACGCCGGCAACACGGCGACGGTGGCCGCCAACACCATCGTACAGGGTGGAATCGGTCTGCGCGTGGCCGGCACCGGCACGACCACGCTGGTCAACAGCGGAACCATCGCCACCACCGCCACGGGGATCAACGCCAACGCGCTGCAGGTCGACGGCGGCACGCTGGTCGTCGGCAACACCGCCGGCACGCTCACCGGCAACCTCGCCGTCGTGAACGCGGCCAGCACGCTGACCATCAACCGCACCGCCGACCTGACGCTCGCCAACACCGTGACCGGCGCGGGCGTGCTCAACCAGAACGGCACCGGCACCACGACCCTCAACGGCGCCAACGGCGCGGCCAACGGCCAGTTCACCGGCACGGCCAACGTCAATGCCGGCATCCTGTCGATCGGCGGGGCCGGCACGACGGGCGTCGTCTTCGGCGACACGGCCGGCAACGCGGCCACCGTGAACGTCAACACCGGCGGCACGCTGCACGGCGCGGGTACGATCGCCGGGTCCGTCAACGTCGTCGGGGGCACGGTCTCGGGCGGCAACTCGCCGGGCACGCTGACGGTCGCGGGCAACTATACCCTGAACGGTGCCTCGACCTCGCTGTTCGAACTCGGCGCGCCCGGTGTCGTGGGCGGCGCCAGCAACGATCTGATCAACGTCGGCGGCAACCTGACGCTCGCCGGCACGCTGAACCTCGTGGCGGCTGGCAACGCCGCCAGCAGCCCGGTCTCGGGCGCCTACAGGCTGTACAACTACGGCGGCACGCTCACCGGCAGCTTCGGTGCCGTGACCACGCCGACGGCGACGTCCTCGGCGCTGCTCTACACAAACATCCCGAACCAGGTGAACGTGCTGCTGACCAACGGCAGCCAGTCGGTCCAGTATTTCGACGGCGCCGACATGACAGGCGGCACCGCGGGCGCCCAGGGCGGCACGGGGACGTGGAACGCGACCAACACCAACTGGACGATGCTGCCCGGCGGGCAGGTCAACGACGTCTGGCGCTCGGGCATCGGGATCTTCGGCACCACGGCCGGCACCGTAACGGTGGCGGGCGCGCAGAACCTGCAGGGTCTGCAGTTCACGGTCGACGGCTACCAGCTCTCCGGCACCGGCACGCTCAACCTCACCGGCGACGTGATCACGCCGAACCAGAGCTTCGTCAACGTCGACGGGAATGTCGGCGCGACCATTGCAAATTCGCTGACCAGCACCGGTGGGACGATCGGCCTGCGCAAGCTGGGGAACGGCACGCTCACGCTCTCGGGCACGAGCACCTACACCGGCGCCACCACCGTCGAGGCGGGTACGCTCGTCATCGCGGCGGGCGGCTCGATCACCTCGTCGGTCACCAACAGCGCAACGTTCAACAATGCCGGCACGGTGACCGGCAACCTCACCAACGGAGGTATCGCCGCCAACAGCGGGACGATTACCGGAGCGGCGGCCAATACCGGCACGCTGTCCAATTCCGGGACGATCGGCGGCGGGCTGACCAACAGCGCCGGCATGACCACCAACACCGGGACGATCAATGGCGGCGCGACGGTCCTGGCCGGGACGCTGACCACCACGGGGGTGATCAACGGAGCGGTGAGCAACAGCGCTCTCGTCAACGCGCGCGGGCAGATCAACGGCGCGGTGACGAACAACGCCGGTGCGACGTTCGTTCAGACCGGCACGCTCACCGGCATCGGGCGGCTGACCAATGACGGCGCGGTCGATCTCGGCGGCAACAACCTCACGATCGGCTCGCTCGCCGGTTCGACCCCCGCAGCGACGATCGCCAACGGCGGGACGCTCTCGACCGGGTCGGACAATACGTCGTCGGTCTATCAGGGACGGATCACCGGCGCGACTGCCCTGATCAAGCAGGGAACCGGCACCTTCACGTTGACCGCGGCCAACACCTACACGGGCGGCACGACCAACGCACAGGGCACGCTGATCAACAACGGCAGCCTCGCCTCGCAGGTGACGAACAACGCGGGCGCGATCTTCGTCAACAACGGCACCGTATCTGCCGGTCACACCAATGCCGGCACCTCGACCAACAACGGCACGATCAACGGCGGCGTCACCAACAGCGGGACGTTCACCAACTCCGCGCCCGGCACCGTCAACGGCGGCCTGACCAACACCGCCGGCACCACGACGAACGCCGGCACGATCAACGGCGGCGCGACCGTCAACGGCGGCACTCTCACGACCAGCGGCACCATCGGCGGTGGCGTCGTCAACGCGGCCACCGTCAACGCGCAGGGCACGATCAACGGCAACGTCACCAACAATGCGGGGGCGACCTTCACCCAGACCGGAGCGCTCGCCCCTTATGGGAATAACGGTTCGACGGGGATCGTCCGCCTCACGAACAACGGCGCGTTCAACCTCGGCGGCAACAGCCTGACCATCGGTTCGCTGGCCGGCACCGTCGCCGGTGCGACCATCTCCAACGGCGGTACCCTCTCGACCGGTCTCGACGGAACCAGCTCGGACTACGCCGGCGGGATCGTCGGCGCCAACACCGCCCTGACCAAGCAGGGCGCCGGCACCTTCTCGCTCTCGGGCAACAACACCTACGGTGGAAACACCACCATCCAGGCCGGCACGCTCACGGTCTCTTCGACCGGCGTGATCAACGGCTCGGCGGCGATCTCGAACAATGCCGGGTTCACGATCGCAGCGGGCGGTCAGGTCACGACGCAGACGGTGACGAACAACGGGACGCTCGCGACGGCGGGCGCACTGACCGCGACCACGTCCATCGCGAACAACGGAGCCTTCACGGTCTCGGCCGGCACGGTGACGACGCCGAACCTGACCAACGCCGCAGCCGCGTCCTTCACTCAGAGCGGCGGCACCATCAACGCGACGGCGCTGACGAACAACGGCGCCCTGATCCAGTCGGCGGGCACGCTGAACACCGCGACCACGGTCAACAACGGCAGCTTCACCTCGGCGGGCCCGGTGAATGCAACGACCTCGTTCACCAACACCGCGAGCGGAACACTCGCGGCCCAGGGCACGATCACGACCCCGACCTTCGTCAACGCCGGCACGGTCAACGGCCTGCTGACGCTGGCAGGCGTGGCGCAGATCACCAACACCGCCGGCGCGCTGATCCGGGACGGCGTCAGCGTCAGCACGGTGGCGGCCGGCGCCCGCCTCGACAACGCCGGCACCATCGGCAGCGGCGGCCTGGTGATCAACGTCGCCTCCGGCACGCTGACCGCCAACAACACCTCGGGCCACACCTTCTACGGCTACGTCTCCTCGGCAGCGGGCACCACGACGACGTTCAACAACACCGCGACCGGGCGCTGGACCTACCAGGGCATCGGCAACCTCGCCGGTACCGACACCATCAACAATGCCGGTCTGTTCGAGGTCACGGCGGCGGGCGGCACGCTGAACGGGCTGGAGGTGTTCAACAACCTGGCCGGCGGCCAGGTGCTTCTCAACGCGAGCCTCAATGGCCCGATCGGAACCTTCAACAACGCCGGAACGGTCGGCATCCCCGCCGCCGGCGGCTTCAACGGCGCGCTCGGGGCGAACACCTTCAACAACCTCGCCAGCGGCACGATCACGCTCCAGAACGGGCAGACCACCGATCGCTTGACGCTCGGCGGCAACTACGTGGGCACCGCCGGCTCGCGCCTGGCGATCGACCTTGATCTCTCGCGATCGGACCCCGGCATGCGCGCCGACCTGCTGACGATCAACGGCTCGAACAACGGCTCGAGCCTGCTCAACCTGAATATCGTCAACTCCGCTCGGCGTTTCTTCTCGACCCCGATCCCCGTGGTCCAGACGGCGGGCGGCGGGACCGGTCAACTCCAGATCGACCCGGCGACGCCCCTGCCGACCACCGGCTTCATCGGCTACACGCTCCAGCAGACGCCCGGCTCGGCCGGCTCCTACCAGATCGTGTCGCAGATCAACGCGGGTCAGGCCGCCGTCTCGGCCTCAAGCATCTCGAGCCTGATCACCTCGCTCAACGTCGGCTTCTTCCAGTCGATCAGCGCGTTCATCAGCGGCCCGGCCGAGCACAAGATCTGCTCGGAGCAACTGCGCAACGCCAAGCTCTGCGACCAGGCCGGGGAGACCGGCAGCGTCGGCGTCACTTCGACGGGCAAGAGCTGGGCGCAGCTAAACCGGCAGGCGGCGGCGGCCCCGGTCGCGGCGGACGCCAACGTGTCCGGCATCCTGCCCGACACCTACGGCCTCGGGCTTTGGGCGCGCGGCTCCGGCGGCGAGACCACGATCCGCTCCACCAGCACGGTGAACTTCGCCGGCATCACGTCGAGCGGCGAGAACCGGACCCGCATCGGCTTTGCCGGCATGCAGTTCGGCGGCGACTTTGCGGTGTTCAACATCCGCGATACCGGCTTCAACCTGCACATGGGCGTCACCGGCGGCGAGATCTACGCCAATGGCCGCGAGCTGGCCTCTTCGCAGGCCACAGGCGTGTTCGACGTGCCGTTCGTGGGCGCCTACGCGGCCGTCACAAGCGGGGCCTTCACCTCCGACATCGCCTATCGCCACGACTTCTACAACGCGCGGATCACCGACCCGACGTCTGGCATCATGCAGCAGCGCCTCTCGATCGGATCCGACACGGTGGCCGGCTCGGCGGGCTACCGCATCGACCTGCCGGGTCTGCTCGGCGGCGATCAGGCGTACTTCCTCGAGCCCTCGGGCTCCATGAGCTACACACAGACGCGGATCGGCGTGCTCGGTGTGACGGGGGGCGCGCTGTCCTTCCAGCCGATCGACAGCATCCTCGGGCGCTTCGGCGTTCGGGCCGGCACGACCTTCGTGGCGGGCGAGAAGCTGGCGGTGCAGCCGTTCGTGACGCTCAGCGTGTGGAACGAGTTCGCCGGCAACGCAGCCTCTCGCTTCACGGCCTCATCGATCGCGACCGACCCAAATGCCTTCGTGCCGATCCTGACCAACCGGGTCGGGACCTTCGGTCAGGTCGGGCTCGGCATCACCGGGCAAATCCTGGGCACGGACCTGCTCGGCTACGTCCGCGGCGACCTGCGCTTCGGTGATCGCATCGACGGCTATTCGGTGAACGGCGGCGTGCGCTACCCGTTCTGATGCCCCGCCCCTCCGGTCGTCGGCGACCGGAGGGGCGTGCTGTCACCACGGGAGCTTCGACATCGCTTCCTCCACCGCGTCCCGACAAAGACATTCCCGATGCCCGAGATTGTGCCGTCCCTGCCGCGGCTCCCGTTATCCCGAACCCGGATCGCACTCGGCCTCGTCGCCGCGACCCTTGGCGCTGTGGCAACGCTGGATGGCGTTCGAGCCGTGGCGGAGCCGGCGAAGGTGGCTCCTGCAGCCCCAGCACCGAAACCCGCCGCGGTGCCGATCGAACCCGGCAGTACCACGGCAAGCTTCGGCGATTGGGTCCTGCGCTGCCAGCGCGGCGGCGGCGACAAGCCGGTGCGGATCTGCGAGGCCGCCCAGACCATGCAGGTGCAGGGGCAGGCGCAGCCGATCGCCCAGATCGCGATCGGCCGTGTGAGTGCGGGCGAGCCGTTGCAGGTCACCGCGATCCTGCCGCCCAACGTCGCCCTGCCGAGCAGCGTACGGGTGCTGGCGGATCAAAAGGACACGGCAGGTTTCGAATTGGCCTGGCGCCGCTGCCTGCCCGGCGGCTGCGTGGCCGATGCCGGGGTGCGCGAGGAAGCCCTGCGCCGCTGGCGCGGCTCGGCCGAGCCCGGCCGGATCACCTTCAAGAACGCCGCCGGCCAGGATGTCGCCCTCCCGCTCTCGTTCTACGGCCTCGCTCAGGCCCTCGACGCGCTTGCCAAAGAGCCGACCTGAAGGGGCTGCGGCGACTGTGCGCGGGAGGCCTTTCGGCTCGGCGACGACCCCGCATTCCGAGTTTGTCGAAGGATCGCTCGAATGGACGTCGGGCGCGTCGGCGGGGAGGCCGCACGACCGCTCCCCGGCTTCGCGCATGTCGGCCACCTCGCGGACGTTCAGGGTGCCGAGGATGACGGTATCGCCGTGTCTCGGCACGGGGACCGGAAGGCCGGCGGCATAGGCGCGGAAGCGCTCTACGTGGGTGGCGCCACCGAACGGATGGCGGCAGCCGGCCCGCCGGTGCACGGGGCGGCGGTGCTGGTGCGATTCCTGGACATCCCGTGCGATACGAGGAGCGGACAACGCCCGTCGCGCGAGGCTTGGCCGCCATGCGGCCCGACGCTTGGGTGAACCTCTGCGGTGGAATTGGATCCCGCCCAGGGGTTCGCTCAGCACGCCTGCGCCGCAAGGCCCGTCATCGCATGCCGACCGCCCGAACACTTTTCTCGCTGCACAAATCGCAGCAACTGGGCGTATGATGTCACGACTCGTCAGTGCGACGCAAAGACGAGCACAGACACGATGCAGCTGAAGGGCTTCAAATGGATAGCGGGAGGATCAAGGCCTTCGCCGCGATCGTTGGCCTCTTCGCCGCTGTCGTCGGCATCGGGGCTTATGCAATCGTCAGCCTTGCGCCGACCGTGGAGTACACGCTTCCTCCGAAGGGGACCTTCCTTCAAGATCCATCCCAAAGCATCGTATCGAGCCTTTCACCGTCCAACGCGAACGAGGGGGCCACCATTCCGGCACCCACTTCGCCGTCCGGGCGGAGGGGGGGCGCCGAGACGGCCGCGAAACCGGCTGGCTCAAGTCAGGATGCAGCGCAAGGCACAGCCCCTTCCGGGATGGCGGAGGATCGCTCTACTCAAAATCTCGAACCGCGTCGATCCCAGCGCGTCTCAGTAGCACCGGCGGCCCCGGCCGTGCTGCCGAACCCATTGCGCGCGCCCACTGCCCACGCGACCCCTCCGCTGCGCCCGATCGGCCCGCAGCCCGCAAACGTCTTAACGCCCGCGGAGATTCTCAGGCTCAAGCGTTCCTTAAGATTGACGCCCGAGCAAGAACAATATTGGCCACCGGTCGAGGCGGTTCTGTCCGATATCGGTGCGCAGCAGATGATTCTCGCGCGGTCCGGACAGAATACGGCCGATGCGTTCAGTAACCAGACGTCCATGCGTATCTACTTTGCTGCCAAGCCCTTGCTGGGATTGATGCGCGAGGACCAGAAAGCCCAAATCCGGGTCCGAGCGCGGGCAATGGGGCTGGATTCAGTCGCAGCCTACCTGTGAGCAGGAAGTTCCAGTCTTCGATGTCGACGGTCCGGTCAACAGGATTTCTGTTGAAATAAAAATTGATATTCAGAATAAATTCATCTTGAGATCCATATTCATGACTGCCCCATTCGGAAAAATCGGCCCATGATTGATCTCGGCACCATCGTCGGTTATCGTAGCGGCGATGGGATCAAGAGGAGGGTCGGAATGTTCCGCACCGCGACTGCGATGGTGGGTATCGCTTCTGCACTGGCGCTGGGCGCTGGACCGGTGTCAGCGCAAGACAGCGTGTCTTCGAGAGAGATCCGGCTCGAAACGGCGCGCCAACACATGAAGAGCGCGTGTCAGCCGCTGGAGGCTCATCGGCAGTACGAAAAAGCTTACCGCTGCTATTCCGACGTCACAGCCTTCCTGAGCGATCCGAATATCGTGGAGATCGGTTTAGGTCCGATCCGTCCGATCCGCGTTGCCACGGCCAGGATCGACCTTACGGCCTCCGTTGCATCGATTCGGCAGCAACGTTCGGCTTCAAGTCTCTTGGCATCCAATCACATTCTGTTGGGCGTGGGATACTGATCGTGCTTATTAGAGAAGCCTTATTTGATCTGGCAGTTTTTAAAACCTTGAGCCGATTTAGATGAATTACAATGTCACGACGGAAGCTCTATTCGTGATTTCAGGTGGGCGAAGCGGTGTTCGTTAATGTAACGCGCCTCGCGATCAGTAGTTGATCGCCCGTGCTTTTTGTCCCAACCCGGGTCTGTTGCTAGCGATGTGCTGCGTTTGGATACATTTAAGGCACTAGTGGCCGATTATTATTGTAGGTAATGAATTCGTCCTCGTACGCCGAGTGTGGTTTCTTACACCGCGCAGGCCACTTCCTCGACCGCCGCTATGACCCGGCCGGGCGCGGTGTGGTGAACCATGTGCCCGCAATCGTCCACGATATGCAGGGTGGTGCGGGGGTTCTCGCGATGGAAACGACGGGCTTGGCTGTCGGTGTCGACGACCTTGTCGCCCTGCCCAGCAACGAGCGCGATCGGCATCGAGAGCTCGCCATAGCGTCCTCTCAATGCAACGGCATCCGGCACCATGAGGACCGCCTCGGCCGAACTCGCCCGTATCTGTGCGGGTCGCATCATCATCTCGGAGGGGACGCCAGCAAAGGTTTTCGCGACCGGAGCCGGGCTGAACATCTGCGCCCGCATCGCCGGCCACATCAGGCGGGCGATCAACGGCGAGATCGTATACCGCATGACATCGCCGAACACGGGAATGGCCGGCCCGGCCATCATCACGGCGTCGGCACGGGCGGAGGGGTAGTAGTAGCCGCCTTCCAGGATCAGCCCACGGACGGCGTCCGGATACCGCAGGCCGAGCGCCACCGCGACGGACGCCCCCCAGGAATGGCCGAGCACCAGATAGCGACGGATGCCGATTTTTCCGAGGGCGGCGTGGACGAGGTCCGCCTGCGCGTCGGGTGTCCAGACGGTGGTGCGCGGCCGAGCGCTGTAGCCGTAGCCCGGCCGATCGAACACGATCACCCGGAAATGCTTTGCGGCGAGCAAGAAAAAATCGCTCGCCAGGAAGTCCTGGATCATCATGCCGTTGCCGTGCAGGAGCACCAGCGGCTGGCCCTGTCCACGCTCGACGTAGTGGAGGCGCACGCCATCGATCTCGACGAACCGCCCGACCGGCGGCGTGGCAGCTTCGGCAGCCTTGGCCCGCGCGTGGATCGCCAGGGCAGTGGCTGCGGTGGCAACAGCTGCGACGGCGAGGGAGACGCGGACGGACGGACCGGTGTGCTTGGCCATGGGGCGAGGTCTCCGGGAGGGAGCAGCGCGGACCGAAGGCTGGAAAGCAGCAGGGCCTTATTGCGGTGCAACATGAGCGAACCAGCGAGATGGTCGCCTGTTCCGATGGTCGGCAGCCCATTGATCCCGTAGTTGCCGGTTGCAGGCGAGCCCCATCGCTACCGGATTGCGAAGAGATCGAGCTGTTGGCTGGGCCTGCGCATGTTCCGGCGCGTCCCAGTCCGACGGGGCAACGTCATCACCGGTAGGGATGCATTCCCCTTGGCATGCAGGACGGCTCCGACGATCCTGCATCCGTCTCCGTGGTGGTAGGCGTAGGCACGGTACGGGCCGGCCTGGAGCATCTCCTGGACCAGGAGCTCGTCGTTCGGGAGCGCGTGAAGCGCATACAGGAGGCAGGGCTCGCCGAGCGCGGCGACCCCGAAGGTCGCGAATTCCCGCTGCCGACCGGTCCAGATCTGGCGCTGGGCGCCCGCGCTGGTCCGGGAGAGCGGGTTATAGTCCGCAAGGGTGGTGGCCGGGTCGAGGAAAAAGGCGGCGATGGCCTCGCGCTCTGCGATCTGCAGGGCCATTCCGACCGAACCGGCGAGTTGGCGCTGTGTGACCGCCACCCTGTTCGATCTTCTCGCGTACCATTCAGGGCTTCATCCGTAGCCTCCCTGCGCGTTAAGGCCAAGCTGCAGTCGTTAGCGTGTCATCCCGCTTTAAATCGACAGCGCCATCGCGATCAAACCGGTGAGCTGGCGCTGCGTGACCAGCACTCCACTCGATCTCCATCGCGGCAACTTAGAGCTGCATCGGCATCTGCAACGTGATCGAGGTCCGGGATGTGCCGCGGTTGAGGTCCAGGATGTGTTGGCGAGGGTTCTCCTCGCCCGGCACCGGTCGTAGCCTAGTTCATGCCACCTTTGCGGGCTTCCCGAGGTCCGCGCGGCAAGCCCTAGGCACCAAACCAAGCGACGTCGTGGGAAGCCCGTGGGGCCCCCTCAAGGTTCGACAGGTGGTTCGGATGCTCAGCAGGTGCTGATGCGTCTGTAGGGTGCCTCTAAGGCGATCTGAGGGGTATGTGAAAGCCTGAGAGGGGTGAAGGTAGGGCGGCGGATGGCCAGATTGGTTGACCATCCTGAAGCCGGAGCGCCGGAGGCGATTAGCCGGGAGTTGGCCATCAGAAGCCCGAACACACCCCGTCACGCTTTTCCGCGGTATCTACTTCTACGTTTTAAAAGAGAAGAAGGAAGCTGTATATATACAGCGAAATATTGTGACGCTTGGTGTGCGGGGACTTCCTGCTTCCGGCCCAGTACAAGGTACCACCGGCGAGGAAAAGTGCTGCTATTGCAGTGGCTTGTCGAGGAGAGGCCTTCCGGTCGCTCCGCATACGGCACCCCGCCGGCCCGGAAATCGCCGCACACCGTCGTCACATCCGCCATGGGCCCCCTTCACCCTCAGGCATGATGAACATCTGGACCCGGCGCTTGGCTTGGAAGCGACCCCAGGGACATCCGGTCCCGGCCGCGAACTTCCTGGCGTAGATGGTCCAAGAAGGCAGCTCGTCTTGCAACTTGAGGTAGATGCGCCGAGTGAGCAGGAACGCGCCCACGTCGACCTTACGCAACTGGCCTTGCCTTCGACCGGGGGTCGACACCCAGGCGCGAAACGCCGCTTCCTCGCCGGCGAGACGCTGCTCGTCGATCGCCACCGGCAGCAACTCAAGGCCCTTTAGGTCATTTGCTATCAGAGCCAATTCCGCAGGATCAGGTGCCGCCGCGGCGGCCAGGGCAGCACGGTGCTTACGTTGCCGGTCCCGGGCTTTCTCACGACGAACTCGCGTTCTTTCAGCTTCTCCAGCGGCGCGCCGGGCTTCTCTATATTTTTTACGGTTTGCAACCCCTCTCAAACGTATTTTCTCCTGGCTGTCTCTCCACATTTTCGTGTAAGATATACGAAACTTAATCTCCTCGCTCTCGCTATTGTCATTGCTGCAAGAGCTTCCCATCTGAATCGTCTCGTCCATCGCATTCGCTTCGGCGGTCATTTTAAATTCCTTACATGGCAAGTTTTGCAGGACGGATAACGACGTTGATGCGGTCCGTGAGTTAACTTAGGTCTCTTCGCATCCCGGCTGATCTACTCGGATCGTCAAAATCTATGTTGGTCTTTGGACGTCCATCGGGATGCAGTTCGGTCGGAATGGCGCTATAGACCCGCATGGCAGTTTGGCTGATGCGTTGGGCGTGCTGGCTTCGCGCTTGAACACGGTTGCCAAGTGCGAGCCCGTTGCCCGCCTTGATACCCAAGGACGTGCACCGGATGCCGATGGGCCCAGGGTTCAAGCCCCTCGCCAGACCAACCGCGCCCTGGGACTTCGCCTCCCGCTGCAGTCGGCGAAGCGAAGTCGCGAATTCGCCACGCCGTGCCCGAGCCGGATCGCACCCGTTCCTCACCGCGGTTCGCGGGAAAATGGCAGGTGCGAGTCCGTTGAGCCTTGAAGAAAAAATCAAGTTGGTAGGAATATCAACTAGGTGACTTGCAACCAGCAGCGCCTATTGAAATCATAACAAATGCTTATTTAGAAGATCGTTCTAAGTAAAATCGGTCGATTACTCGATCTTGATCAGTTCTCCCCTCAAATGAGCCTCGACCATAAAATCAAGAACACTAAACATGACCTCTTTGGAATGACAGAAACGCTCTCTTTCGTGCTGAACGTCCTCATGAATACCCTGACACACTTCTTCATAAGCCTTAGTGCTTTCAGGATCTTCAGGCTCAAGACGGGTATTCTCAACAGTCAACTCGAACACCGTATTAGAGTTGGCAACGTGCCGCATGACATCGACAAGCTGACCAATCATGTGATTAGTCTTGAGAAAGATCAGTCGCCGCAACATAGGATCGGCCGAATGCAAATTGTGCCAAGCACCGGAATCCAACTTCGCGGCACTCTCTTTCAGGTCGGAAATGGGCGGGTCGAACTTTTCCAGGCGCTTGATGGCCAAGTGAGCACCAGGACGCCTTCGATCAAGCAAACGCTGGCGCAGAGTGGCCATCTCAATAGTCAACGGGCACGCGGAGCTCGCGTCGAGCGCTTTGCCATCGACGCGGGAAGAACGAGATTTCAAAGCACGGGAACCAGACACGGAGTTTCTCCTCGGAAAATTCAACGTTGGTTGATCAAAATTGAGGTGTTGTAGCTAGCAGCGCACGGATGTGCAGTTGTTCTTTCGATGGTTTAACCGAGGGACTTTTGACCCTTCAGCGTAATGCGATTGAACTGCAAGCGCGCCATAGTAGCACTGCACAGGTCGGCGGTTAGGAGGTTGGACTTCGGCGAGTGAGGACGGCACCAGATTGCGATGCCAATCCATCAACGCTGATTGTCGATACGGAGCGAATCGCTAGATGTCCAGCCCTGGAACGGCCTTTCGCGATTTTCTTCGCGCTTGGTCATTTGCCCGGCGGTAGAGCACGATCGCAGCCAAAGGACAGCGACGAAAGCGCCGATGTCCAAAGGCTGTGCAAAACCAACGGGCTAGCCCAAGCGAACATCAAGCTGACTCCGCCTGATGCCGCGAGGGAATACAACCCCAGCGTGTGTCGCGCTAGGGGTTTCAACAGCTTGCTTCACCGCATCACGCGCTTGCTCCGGGTACGCGCATCCTCGCGCGAGCCGATGACGGACACGCGTCGCCCCAAGCCCGCGTCAGGCCTCGATCACTCACGGAAGGTACGCCGGAGGCGTTCGAGAAACTCGATCGTGGTGTCGACGGTATCCCCTTTCAGGAGGGTGGCGAGGAGCTCGAGCTGCTCGCGCTCCTTCTTCGTGACGACCCTCTCAAAAAACATCTGGTTGAGCGCCTCCTGTTCGCCCGCCCACCATTGCTCGAGCCCAGATCGGAACAGCAAGGCGAGATCGATGTTGAGCGCCCGGGCAATCGCAGGCAATCGCTCGAGAGGAACCTTGGCCTCGCCCCTCTTGTACATCGACAGGACCTGAGGCTTATCGTAGCCAATTTCGGCAGCGATTTCGCGCTGGGTCTTCACGCCGGACATCTCGTTGATCCTGTCACGGATCAGTTTGACGATCTGCGTGTCTTCGTAGGGGTACTTCGGGGTCGAATCGGACAAGCTATAGCTCCTTGATACTAGACAATAGATATGACGCTCGAAGTCATGATTGCATCGGCGATGTACTTATTTAAACTGCCATCGATCGATCTTAAAGCATTGATTGATCTGGAAAAATCCTAATCGCGCAATGGGGACCTTCATTGCGCGATCCTATTGGATCGTCGCGTGCGGCTATTTCGCGAATTCGCCACGGCAGATCGGTCATGCTGGAATGACAGGGGTGTCGCCTGCCGGGGGGCACTTGCTGCCGCACGGCGCAAACGCTGCTCGACATGGTAAGGCGCTATTCGGTTGGGGAAGGAAAAACAACCCGATTTGATCGGCAGTTTGGTGACACCCTGCTTGACCAGATCCGATTGTCGTATTGGCCTCAGCCCTGACCCTCGTTGACGTGGACCGGACTGCCGCGTCATCCCGCGAGAGGCTTATCCCCGACGGAGCGACAGGCAGCCCGGGGTCGTTCGACGAGCGTTTGCAGGCGTTTGCTCTGCACCGCGATCGGCGCTGGCGTAGGCCTTCGTGCGAGAGCGCTCGGGAAGCCCAAGGCGGACAGCAGGTCGGACGCGAGAGGAGCGTGATCCGCCAGTCCCTGAAGCTATTTTGCGAAATCGCCGTCTATCCGAAAGCCCTCCACGGCATGGTGGCCCTCTTCTGGACCCCGCCTGGATGATTAGGCACGCGGCGTGTCAGGCTCCACCGTACGACCCTCAGAACAGGTCGCCCATCGCCTTACACAGGAACAGCGTCCGCCAGCGCCGGCGTCGATGCGCCGGCCGGTCGTGGTTGATGTGGCAGCGCTGGCAGAAGGCCGCGAGATTGCGATCGGTGTTGTTGGCGGTGTCGTGGTCACGGTGGGCGGCAGCCAGCACCACGTGGGTCGTCTTGATCACGCCGAGCTCCTCGATCGTTGGGAGGGTTCGTACGCTTCGTCCTTGGCCATCGCGCCAGGCACCGATGGTCGGATCCCACCAGCGCCCATCACCGAGATAATAGATCCGCTAGATGTTTGGTCCCGGCATTTGGTGGAGCGGGTTTGCCCTGAAGCGACCGGGCTCTGTGGACCATGCTTTGCAGATGGCCTCGTAGGGCGTGAGGCCACGCAGGGTCTTGAGGCGGCGGCCAAGGTTATAGGCGCTGACGAAGTCGGCCAGATGGGCGCGGAGCTGCTCGTGGCTGTCGTAGTGGTAGCGTTTGACCGTCGCATCCTTGATCGTTCGGTTCATCCGCTCGACCTGACCGTTCGTCCAGGGGTGACGCG